>JANNIB010000291.1:0-4809 GCA_031404695.1 Acidobacteriota bacterium | reverse complement strand
GATCGACGCGCCCGACGACGCGACCCGCCTGGTGCTGGTCACCAGCGGCACCGGCGCCAGCACGGCTTTCGGCATCGCACACGATGTTTTCAGTGCCTGGTGAATTCAACTACGCCATCGCCATGAACGACAACACCCGATCCGGTCGCATTGATGTCGGTCGTTAGAAAGGGCTGACTCCATGAGGCGTGAACGAAGCTCATGGCGCCGAGGTTGTAGATTTCGTCTGGGCGGTGCTCGTCGATCACGGAGACTAAGGAAGACGAGTCAGTCAGGTCGCCGGGAACCAGAGTCAAGTGGTCCCGCAAGTGGTCAAGCCGTGACAGGCTTCCGGAACTGCTGCGCCTCGTTAGGCCGACTACTCGATAGCCTTTGGACAGCAACAGCTCGGATAAATACGAACCATCCTGTCCTGTGATTCCTGTAATCAGGGCGGTGGTTGCCAAGGCACGTCTCCTGCGAACTTGTCCGAACTATAAATCGCTCGATTGGCGGCGGCTATGACCCTGGCCGTCGTGATAGTTGCGCATCGTCCGCAGGTCCAGTCGCCCATGCTTCCAAAGGCTTGCCTAGTTCGAATCTCTTCATGAAGCTCTCTTCGAGGCTCTGTCGCTCGCCCTTTAGGCGCGTGACGTGAACGGAAATGACGCGGCCGTCAATATCGTACTGCGGGATCAGCGATACTGCCGAGCCCGCCCTCAGCCAGAGCCCGTGATGACAACCAGACGCGATCTCTCTGCGTCGGTCATCTTCTCTCATTAAAAGGAAGCGTGTTTCGAGAGAGCCCGTCCAGTCATGAGTCTTAATCGCGTCGAACTGACGTTGCAGCTCGATGTGCGCCTTGACTACATCTCGGACCTCAGCGATATCGCGGTCGTGAGGAGTCAATAGGAACAAACGCCGTATCGTTGCGCCATACCTTACAACTTCCAAATTCATTGACAAATATCGACCACGAACCCCGACATTCTCCGGCCGCCAAAATGCGGGAACTGTGACGGTGCAATATGAGTCTCCTTTGCCGAGCGTCGAAAGATATGCACAAAGTCGCCAGACGATCTGGTCGTGGTCGCCAGCTACCGTGATGCTGCCTCGCCGTAGGTGTCTCAAGACTTGCATGAATTCGCGAGCTTCAAAGGAGGCGAGCGAGCCAAAGACGTCGACCGACGAATCCCGAGTTAAATCGTAGAGTTCGTCTGTAAGTCTGCGGATGCTGACGCTATCGGTCGCGTCGTGGTGAAGTCGCGAAAACACTCGAATATCTTGCATCAGTGCGTAAGCACTTGGTACGCGGGTCTCGGGCTGCGTGCGCAGGCAGGCAACGGCTCACAATGTCGGCGATGCCCGTATTTCTCACGAACAGCGAACGTGAGCGCCTGAGCAGATCCTGTTGGATGAGCGACTTGAGAGTTTCGTGGTTGGCGATCCCCGCAAAGGCAGGAGCTTGGCCCGTAAGCGCGAAATACAGCACTGCGCCAACGGAGAACAGGTCGGCCGCACGAGAGGGGAAGATGCGCCCGCGCTGCTCAGGGGCTACGTAGTCAATCGCGTCGAGATTGTGCGCGGCGGAAGCGTCCCGATCGCTTTCGGAGTCATCGTCTGTAGCGTCTTCCGAGTCCCGCTCAAGGGGCAAGGGAGGTAACGCCCCAAAGGCAGCCTCTCCAAGGTCGACGCAGACGAAACGCGGCTTGCCGGAACTGTCGGTTACGACAAAAATCGTTGACGGCGAGATTGCGCGGTGAAAGTCGCCGGCGTCATGCACGGCTTTCAAGTGTTCGGCAAGCTGAGAGGCTAGTTCGAACCACTCGCCGGTTGAGTCGATGCCAGAGAACCGCCGTTGCCCAGGCCCAACATAGCGCTCAGTGAGATAGTCTTCCAGCGATTGCGCATTCAGATATTCTTGGACGATAAAATGTTGTGCCGCCGAGATGAAACCCTCAGGCGTCCTGATTAGCAGCGACTTGCTGCCGCTATCAAGCGTGGCAGCTGCGCTGTCAATCTCGCGGAGGCGGTGCAGCGACGGAAGCTCTGCCTCGACGACATCATTCGTGAGCTGGAGCTGGCCGGCAACCTCTTGCGCGAACAAGTGGAGGAACGGCCCCCTGTGCGTATCGGGGTCTAGAGTCTTGATGATGACTGTTGCCTTGCCGTGCAACGGCCCACGATTGTCGGTGGTCGAGTGTACCTTTGCGCTGAACACGCGAACGCGGCCGCGCTTCAAGGGCCGCGGTTCAAGACGATATACGGCCGCTTTTCCAGAAATCAATCCGCCAGTTTTCCACTGCTCATTGGCGGATACCTTGAGAAGGTGCGACATGCCCTTTTCGGTGAGTGAGTAGCCGCGTGGTTCCCCCGTTGCCTCGTGTTGAACCAGTTCCTGTTTTGAAAGTCGATTCAGGCTGGCATACACCAACTGGGGTCGAGCTCTCACCGCGGTCGCAACGTCTCCTGCTGCGCAAGGCTGTTCGTTGCGGTGTCCATAGAGGTGCAGAAGTACGTTGAAGTCGACGGAGTCGATCGAGTGAGTTCTCATTGTGGGCCAAGGCGCTGCGGAGGCTAGGCGCGAACTCGAGGCTTCGGCCTCGCGGTCTTGGAATCGGCCAATGCCCTCCTGGCCTCGGCGAGCTCGCGACGAGTGCGGACCAACTCGACGTAGAGGTAGAAGATGCCGCCGGTTGCTATGGCAGTGATCGCCGCAACGGCGATGACCGTCGACAAGGCCACCGTCTCGGGCGAACTGGCCGCGCCCTGTTCAACCGCCTGCTCGAGGCGATGGGCCGTCAGGTAGGCCACCACCCGAGACGCCGTCTCCGCCACCACGGTGCTTTTCGACATCATCTGCAACTCTCCAGTCTTGAAACGAGAGCATGACGAGCTATCAGCATCCGTGAGTCTAGCCATCTTTGATATCGAGTCAAGCAGATTCTATGGCCGGTTCGCGTTTCCTAGTTGGCGGGCCGGGCTAGATTGGGGTGTGCCCCCTCGCGAAGTAGACGTCCTCGTGATCGGCGCCGGCGTCGTCGGCTGCGCCATTGCCTTCGAACTGGCGGCCGCCGGACGGTCCGTGCGGGTCCTCGACGGACGCGCCTCGGGCGGCGGAGCCTCGCAGGCGTCGGCGGGTGTGCTTGCGCCGTATGTCGAGGGGCACGATTCGCGGCCGCTGCGCGCGCTGGGGCAGCGCTCGCTGGACGGCTACGAAGCCTTCGTCGCCCGCATCGTCGCCACGTCTGGTGCGAACGTCGCGTTTCGTCGCGCCGGCACCATGGAAGTGGCCACGGGCCCTGATGACGTGGCGCGGCTGGCGCGCTCCAGGGCCACGGCCGATGCGGAAGGTGTCGCCGCCGAGTGGCTGGATATCAGCAGCGCCCGTGAGCACGAACCGGCGCTCGGCGCGCACGTCGTCGGTGCGCTGCGCATCCCGATGCATGGCGCCGTAGACGTGCCGGCGCTCACGAGCGCGGCGGCGGCGGCGGCGGCGCAGGCGCTCGGCGCCACGTTCGTGAAAGCGCAGGTGCTCGGCCTTTCGGCGGATGGCGACGGCGTGGCCGTGAGCACGGCCGAGGGCGTGGAACGCGCCGCGCAGGTGGTGCTGGCCGCCGGCGCCTGGTCGGCTGGCCTCGTGCCCCCGGGCGCCGAACCGGCTCCGGTGCGCCCGGTGCGCGGTCAGCTCCTGCACCTGGGCACCGCGCCCGGCACGTTGCGCCACATCGTCTGGGCGCCGGACGTGTACCTGGTGCCGTGGGCCGATGGCACCGTGCTGGTTGGCGCGACGTCGGAAGAAGTCGGTTTCGACGAGCGCACGACGGCCAGCGGCGTCGCCGGCCTGCTCGCCCGCGCGATCGCACTCGTGCCGGCGCTGGGCGGCGCGAGCTTCCTCGAAGCCCGTCACGGCCTACGTCCGGCCTCACCCGACGACCTGCCGCTCGTGGGGCGGTCGGCGACCCTGCCGGGGCTCATCTACGCGTGCGGACACTATCGCAACGGCGCCCTGCTGGCGCCGCTCACGGCGTGGCTGATCGCTGGCCTGGTCGCCGGCGATCGCTCCGATCCGGCCTTGGACCTGCTGGCGCCAGCGCGTGCAGGTCGGTTGTAGACTGGCGCCGTGAAGCTCAAGGGCCACTACTCGTCGCGCGAGGTGGCGGCTGAAACCGGCCTGACCGCGCGTCAGCTGCAGTGGTGGGACGCCCATGGCATCTTCGCGTCGGCGGTGCCCACGCACAAGACCGCGGCCGGCGGCTACACCGAGCGCCGCTACACGCCGATCGAACTCATCGAGCTGAAGGTGCTGGCGGATCTGCGGCGCCGCGGCATCTCGGTCGGGCAGATCCGGCAACTGCTCACGGCCTTGCGCACGCGTTTCAAGGTGCGGCTGTTCGACGCGGTGGAAGACGGCGGCGCCGTGACGCTCTACGTGGACGGCCACGACATCTACGCCCGCACCAACGACGGCACCTATTACAACCTGCTCGAGAATCCGCGCCAGCCGCTGCTCGCCCTCGATCAGGAACCGACGCTGCGGCGTCTGACCGCACGCGACCAGAGCGCCCGGGCGAAGCGCGCGCGCCCGTCGGTGAAACGCGCGGCCGGCCGGACGGCGACGCGCGCGTGAGCGTGCCGCCGCCCGCCTCCCGCGCCAGTCGCCGCGACTGGATCGTGGCCGTGCTGGTCGTTCTCGCCACCGGCGTGGCGTCCACGTGGCCGCTTGCCACCAGCCCCTGGCTGGTGCCGCAGCACCAGGATCCGCTGTTCTCGTCGTGGCGGTTGTATCAGTGGGCGCGCAATCTCGCCGATGCCGGCGCCGGGGGCCTG
>JANNIB010000290.1:0-12645 GCA_031404695.1 Acidobacteriota bacterium | reverse complement strand
GTAGGCCGGGTTGCCATCGGCCAGCTCCAGTGCAATGGCCATCATGTTGAGGCTGTACATCGCCATCCAGCTGGTGCCATCGGATTGCTCGAGTCGCCCACCGGTGGGCAGCTCCGAGCTGCGGTCGAACACGCCGATGTTGTCGAGGCCCAGGAATCCGCCCTGGAAGACGTTACGGCCGTCGGCGTCCTTGCGGTTGACCCACCACGTGAAATTGAGCGTCAGCTTCTGGAACACGCGCTCGAGGAAGACCCGGTCGCCAACGCCGCGGCGCCGCTTCTCGATCTTGTAGACGCGCCACGCCGCCCAGGCATGCACGGGAGGATTGACGTCGCCGAAGTTCCATTCGTAGGCCGACATCTGGCCGTTGGGGTGCATGTACCACTCGCGCAGCATCAGCACCAGCTGCGCCTTGGCGAACTCCGCGTCGACCAGTGCGAGCGGCACGCAGTGAAAGGCCAGATCCCAGGCCGCGTACCACGGGTACTCCCACTTGTCGGGCATCGAGATCACGTCGGCCGCGAACAAGTGGGTCCAGTCGCCATTGCGCGATGGCCGGTCCGCCGGTGGCGGCGGCTGGCCGAGGTCGCCTTGCTGCCAGTCCCTGACCACGTAGTGGTAGAACTGCTTGGACCAGAGCAGGCCGGCGAACGCCTGCCGCATCACCTGGCGCGTCTCCTGGGTATGAGACGCCGGGGCCAGGGTGTCATAGAAGTCGTCGGCCTCCTGGCGGCGCGCCGCGAAGACGCGTGCGAAGTCGTCCCCAAACGGATGGCCGGTCTGAGTTGCCGGATCCTGGTCGGTCAGCCGCAAGCGCATTCGCACCTGGCCGCCGGCGGGCACGACCACGCGGGTGTGCGTGGCCGCCTTGGTGCCGCGCTGGTCGGGATTGACGGCGTCGGTCCGACCGTGCACGACCGCGTCGTTGATGCCGTCTTTGGCGAAGGGCGGACCGGGGCACCCGAAGACGCGTTCGCGGTTGGTCTCGTTCTCGGTCACGAGCACCGCGGGCGTGCCCTCGCAGTGCAGCCAGCGCCGGCCATACAGCGGCTCGTCGATGGTGATGGTGGCGTGGTGGGGATGCTGGTCGGCGGCCAGCGCCGGACGCTGACCGTCGGGGGTCCACGACCAGGTGTTCCTGAACCACACCGTCGGCAGCAGGTGCAGCGGGGCAGGGTCGGGGCCACGATTGCACGCCGTGATCTCGATCAGGAGATCTTCGGGCGACGCCTTGGCGTACTCGACGAAGACGTCGAAGTAGCGATGATCGTCGAAGACGCCGGTGTCGAGGAGCTCGAACTCCGGCTCGTCGCGTCCCCGACGGCCGTTCTCCTCGACCAGCTGGTCGTAGGGAAAGGCCGCCTGCGGGTACTTGTACAACCACTTCATGTACGAGTGCGTCGGCGTGCTGTCGAGATAGAAGTACTGCTCCTTGACGTCTTCGCCGTGGTTGCCCTGGTTGCCGGTGAGACCGAACAGGCGCTCCTTCAGAAAGGGGTCGCGCTCGTTCCAGAGCGCGAGCCCGAAGCAGATGCGCTGGTGACGGTCGCAGATGCCGCCCAGCCCGTCTTCGTTCCAGCGGTAGGCGCGCGACCGCGCGTGCTCGTGGGGGAAGTACTCCCACACGGCGGCGTCGGGACTGTAGTCCTCGCGCACCGTGCCCCACGCCCGCTCGCTCAGATACGGACCCCAGCGGCTCCAATGCCGGCTGCGCGCGCGCTGCTCGTCGAGCCGCACCTCCTCGGCAGTCAGGGACGCAGGTGTGGAGCGGTGGGGCATGGACACCTACGCGACCGGCTCCCGCCACGCGCGGCCGTCACGCCGCAGCAGGGCATCGGCCCCGGGTGGTCCCCAGGAACCGGCGGCATACGGCTCGACCGGCGCGGCGTCAGCGTCGTCCCAGGCCGCCTGCAACGGCCGCACGATGTCCCACCCGGTCTCCACCACGTCGGCGCGGTGGAAGAGCGTGGCATCGCCAATCATGCAGTCGTAGAGCAGCGTCTCATAACCGGTGCTCGGCGAGTGGCCGAAGTAGTCGGCGTACGAGAAGTCCATCTTCACGGTGCCCAGCTGCACGCGCGGCCCCGGCACTTTGGCCTCGAACTGCAACGAAATGCCTTCGCTCGGCTGGATGCGCAGGACGAGCCAGTTGGGATGCATGCGGTCGGCCGGAGTATCGCGGAAGAGCGCGTGCGGCGCGCCCTTGAACTGCACGGCGATCTCGGTGACGCGGGTGGGCATCCGCTTGCCGGTGCGCAGGTAGAACGGCACCTCGGCCCAGCGCCAGTTGTCGATGTGCACCTTGAGCGCCACGAAACTTTCGGTTCGTGAACCTGGCGCCACCTTGGGCTCAGCCAGATAGCCGGGGAGCGTGTGTGGCCCGTGCTGACCGGCGGTGTACTGCCCCCGCACCACGTCGCGTGCCGCCGATTCGGCCGTGAACGGACGCACGGCCTCGAGCACCTTGAGCCGTTCATCGCGAACCGCTTCGGCCTGGAACGACGAAGGCGGCTCCATCGTGGTCACGGCCAGCAGCTGGAACAGATGGTTCTGCACCATGTCGCGCAGCGCCCCCGAGGTGTCGTAGTAGCCGCCGCGCTGCTCGACACCGACGGTTTCGGCGACCGTAATCTGCACGTGATTGATGTAGCTGCGATTCCACAACGGCTCGAAGATGCCGTTGCCGAAGCGCAGCGCCATGATGTTCTGCACGGTCTCCTTGCCCAGGTAGTGATCGATGCGGTAGACCTGGGACTCATCGAGTACCGAGCGGATGTTCCGGTTCAGCACGCGCGCTGATTCCAGGTCGCGGCCGAAGGGCTTCTCGACAATCACCCGCCGCCACGAGCCCGGCGCTTCGCCGGCCAGGCCGACCGCACCGAGCCGTTCGACGATCGGCTCGAACAGGCTGGGCGGGGTGGCCAGATAGAAGAGCGCGCTGGTGGGCCCGGCGCCGCCGAGCAGCTCCTGGCGCAGCTGCCGGTAGGTGGTCTCGTTGTCGTAGGCGCCGCTGATGTAGGTGGCGCGAGCCGCAATCCAGGCAGCGCGCTCGAGGTCCACGGGCGCGGGCCCGAACTGGATGATGTCGCGCTGCACCTTCTCCCGATACTGCTCGCGCGACATCGGGTCGCGGCCGACGCCGACCAGCGAGAAGAGGTCGTTCAGCAAGCCCTCGGTCTTGAGGTTGTAGAGGGCCGGAAGGAGCTTTCGCATGGCCAGATCGCCGCTGGCGCCAAAGAGCACGACGGCGCACGCGTCGGCCAGGCGCGGCCGCGGTCCAGAGGCGGGGGAAGGCGCTGGGTCGATCAGTGGTTCGGTGGCCGTCATGCTCATCATGTCCCTCGTCGGTCGACTAGCCGCCCGCCGCGCGTTCGACGTGGCCACCGAACTTGAAGCGCATCGCCGACAGCACCTTTTCGGCGAAGGTGTGGTCCTGGCGGCTGCGGAAGCGCGCGAAGAGGGCCGAGGCCAGCACTTCCACCGGCACCGCTTCGGCGATGGCCGCTTCGATGGTCCATCGCCCTTCGCCCGAGTCCTGCACGTGCCCGGTGAACTGGGCCAGGGCCGGATCCTCGGCCAGGGCGCTGGCCGTAAGGTCGAGCAGCCACGATCCCACCACGCTGCCGTGACGCCACACCTCGGCGATGTCGGCCAGGTCGAAGTCGTAGCGCTGAGCGGCCGGCAGATGCGCGTCGCCGGCGTGGCGCATGATGTCGAAGCCTTCGGCGTAGGCCTGCATCAGGCCGTATTCGATGCCGTTGTGCACCATCTTCACGAAGTGCCCGGCGCCGGCCGGCCCGCAGTGGAGATAGCCGGCCTCGGCGCTGCCCCCGCCCCTGCGGCCCGGCGTCGGCGGCGTGCCGTCATGACCCGGCGCCAGCGTGCGGAAGATCGGGTCGAGTCGCTGCACCACCGCCGGCGCGCCGCCGATCATCAGGCTATAGCCCCGGTCGAGCCCCCACAGGCCCCCGCTCGTGCCCACGTCGGCATAGTCGATGCCGCGCGCGGCCAGGGTCACCGCGCGGCGCACGTCGTCCTTGAAGTTGGAGTTGCCGCCGTCGATGATCGCGTCGCCGGGGCTGAGCCGGTCGGCCACGGCCATGACCATCTGCTCGGTGGCCTCGCCGGCCGGCACCATCAGCCAGACCGTACGCGGCGCTCGCAGCGTGGCGATGAGCGCGTCGAGCGTCGCGGCGGGTGTGGCGCCCTCGGTCGCCAGGTCCTGCGCCCGCTCGGGATTGAGATCGAACGCCACGGCCTCGTGGCCGCCGCGCATCAGCCGGCGCACCATGTTGGCGCCCATTCGTCCGAGACCGACCATGCCGATTTGCATCACTACCTTGGGGGCTCCCTGAGCGGCGCGAGCACGGGCGGCGTGCACGGCTACCAGGGGCATCACAGACACAATCGACCGGACGGCGTCACAACCTGAGCGGCCCCGGCGGGGCGGCCCCGGAAGGCTCAGTCAAGGCGGGTCGCCCGCGGCCGATTTCAGGCTCGGAGCATGCCGTGGATACTCATGAGAAGGCCCTGCAAGTCAACCTCGACCCCAGTCTCTACGGCACCTTCGCCGAGATCGGAGCCGGGCAGGAAGTCGCGCGCTGGTTCTTTCGCGTCGGCGGGGCGGCGGGCACCATCGCCAAGGCCATGTCGGCCTACGACATGACCTTCAGCGACGCCATCTACGGCCCGAGCGAACGCTACGTGAGCAAGCAGCGCATCAAGGCGATGCTCGACCACGAGTTCGGCCTGCTGGTCGAACGCCTCGACGGCAAGCGTGGCGACACCACCAGGTTCTTCGTGTTCGCCGACACGGTCGCGGCCAAGAGCTACGTCCGCAAGGACGACCCGCACGGGTGGCTGGGCGTGCGCTTCCAGACCGCGCCGCGCGCCCCGGCGTCGCAGATCATCATGCACGTGCGCCTGCTCGACAAGGAAAACGTGCAGGAGCAGGAAGCGCTCGGCCTGATCGGCGTCAACCTGGCCCATGCCGCCAACTACCTGCACCATGATCCGTCGGCGCTCATCGCCGCCTTGATGGATGGCCTGACCAGTGAGCGCGTCGAAGTCGACATGATCGAGTTCTCGGGTCCTGGTTTCGCCGCCGTCGACAACCGCCTGATGAGCCTCAAGCTGGTGCAGCACGGTCTGACCAACGCCGCTATGTTCACGGCCGCCGGCGAGGTGGTGCAGCCCGCCGACGCCCTCTACAAGAAGGCCATCCTGGTCGAACGCGGCAGCTTCCGCCCCGCCACCAACGTGTCGCTCGACATGTTGCGCTGCGCGCAGGCGCAGTTCGTGCAGGAGCCGCACATGCACGGCGAAGAGACCGTCACGATCATGGAGATGACGCTCAAGAACCTGACCGACGCCGACACCATCGACCCCCAGGACTTCCTCGACCGTGCCGACATCCTGGGCGCGCTCGGCAAGACGGTGCTGATCTCCAACTACGCCGAGTACCACCGCCTGGCCGCCTACCTGTTCCGTCACACCAAGAAGATGATCGGCATCGTGATGGGCGTGCCCACGCTGCGGGAGCTCTTCGACGAGAAGTACTACGCCGACCTCGACGGCGGCATCCTGGAATCGTTCGGCAGGCTGTTCAAGAACGACTTGAGGGTGTATGCCTACCCGCTGCTCGATCAGGCCAGCGGATCGCTCGTCACCGCCGGCAACCTGCGGGTGGCGCCGCACCTGCGGCACCTGTATTCCTACCTGGTGGAGAATCGCCTGATCGAAAGCGTGCGCGACTACGACGAGCGCTGCCTGTCGATCTTCTCGCGCGATGTGCTGAAGCGGATGCGCTCGGGTGACGATCAGTGGGAAGGGATGGTGCCGGCCGCCGTGGCGCAACTGGTCAAGGAGCGCAGGCTGCTGGGCTACGTGGCGAAGGCGGCCTGAGCCGGACCGCGCACCGCCGGTTCAGCCGGCGCGCGCGATTGCCCGCCTTCTTCCACGTCGACTCGCGAGAGCAGCCAGGCACCCACCACGAACAACGCAATCATGTCGATCACGGCCGAGCGTGACGAGCCGGTGAGCACGCCGCTCAGCGACCCTTCCGCACGCCGGCCGGCACGATCGGAGGGCGGGATTATTCCTGGCCCAGGTTCACGGGGTCGCCTATCCGCAGCGTCCCGCCGGCGGCGACCACGGCGTAGACGCCGGCACAGGGAAACCGCCCGGCGTCGCCCACCTGCAGCGTGTTGTGCTGCACCAGCGCCCTGAGAATCTCCGGATCCGAAGGGAGGTCGTCCTGCGCCAGCGTCGTCATCACGCAGCGCGGATCGGACATGCGCACCAGCACGCGTGCCGTGGCGCCAATGGCGATTTCTCGGCCCACCCACCCGTTTTCGAGGAACCCCGGCGCCTTCGTTCCGACTATCACGTTCATGCGGAATCGACGCTCGTCCACGCTGCTCTGGGGGCGACTGACCCGCAGTTGCGCGAGCGTGGAGGTGGTCAGAACCGATAGAGGAAAGAGGTCGAAGAACGCCCCCACTGGCACGGGCGATGCCACCCCGGCCTCGGCAAAGAACGCCGAGCCCACCTTCGCCTCGACCACCGTGTCTCGGTGGCCCGGGTCGGCACCCTCGATGTCGGGGTGATACTGATCGATCGTGAAGTTCTCAGGCGCCATGCGCGCCAGCGTCACCTCGCGCCGAAAGTACGACGACAGCACGCGGTCGCAGTCGCCCGCGTCATTTGTCACGGCCGTGCCGTCCGGCAGCACGATCCGCACTGCCGGCAACTCGCGACCAGCGTGCGGCGGCTCGACGAAGCGGGCCTGGCAGGTCAGGACATTCGGAAACAGCCTCGCGCTCTTGGCACTCACCACCTTGCCCGTGACCGCGTCGACGAGTGCGTAGCCACGGTCGCCGAGCAGCCCACGTTCCGACAGCTCGGCCTGCTGGATGCGTTCGCCCGCCATGGACTTGACGGGGAACCTCCACAATCCGACGACCGTGCCTGCGCTCTCACTGGATGCCATGGGATACTCCTCGGTGACGCGTTGCGTCAACGTGCCGATCGTAGCGCGCTTCGACCCAATGCCCGCACGTCGATGGAATCGAAGGCGTTGCCCACGCCTCCACCAACCCGTCGGCCACATCGGCAGCGTCACACACTGGCGCGGCGTGAGAGCGGAGGTGTCTTGTGAGCAGGCGGCAGGTCTGACCGGCGAGTTCCCGACTGGCAAGTCGTTTCACGACTAACGCCAGCACGCCGATGCTTCGCGCGGCGGTGGAACCACCGTCAAGGTCCCGGCGCTGGCGGCCGAGGTGCGAGCCCTGCTCGGAGCTGCCCGAACCTCCTGGCGCGCTTCAAGGTTTGAGCCGGGCGAAGTGTGACAGCCGACCCCGGTTTTCCCGCGGTCGGCCATCCACAACGGCCAGTTCGACACGCTCGACGACGTGATCGAGTTCTAGCGCACCACCGCTGCCTGTCGCGCGGCTGCGCCGGGTCAGGGGACGACGACGCGCACTTCGTTGCTCGGTCCGCTCACGCCGCTCGCATTCCCGGCGCGCATCCTGATGTAGTACACGCCCGAGGGTACCGACGGGGACTCGAAGGGCGCGCTCAGAGGCAACGCCAGCGTGCCGAGGTTGGCGAGACCGCTCACGGAACCGACCTCCAGGATGAGCTGCGTCGGCGCTGCGCCGGCCGAAGCGATGCGCCAGTTCAAGGCAACCGACCGGTCGCTGCGGACCGCCGCCGTCAGGTCGAGCGGACTGCCGGGCACCTGGCCACTGCCTACCACGACCTCGACGTCGGTGGTCGGCGCGCCGGCTCCAGCGGCGTTGACCGCCCTCGCCCGCAGGTAGTAGTGCCCGGCAGGCACATTCGAGGTGACGAAACTGCCGGCCTTGCCGATCGGAACGGCCGGCACGAGGTTCGACAGCCCGGGGCCGTTACCCACCTCGGCGACGACGTCGGTGACGGTGGAGTCGACGACAGGGTCCCACGCCAGCGACACCTGGGAACCCGAGGCCGTCGCTCGAAAGTTGGTGGCGGCGCGGGTCCGGAGGCGGCGCCGAGCACCACCTGCACTTCGTTCGAGGGCATGGCCGAACCGTCGGGATAAGCGGCGCGCAAGCGGACGTAGAACCTGCCGGCGGCCGATGCGGGAAGGGCCAGGCTGGTGACGCCGGACGACACCGGCAGCACGGCCACGTTCGCGGCGCCCGGAGTGGTGCCCGCCTCGAGGACGTAGTGCGACCAGCCATTGCTGTCAGGGGGCAGCCAGGAAAACGTGAGCCCTTGAGCATTGACGACGGCGTTCAGCGACTTCGGTCCGGTGACGGGAGGGGGTATGACGGCGTTGGTGATCTCGAAGACGTGCACTGTCAGGGAATCCGTGCTCCCGACGTAGAGGCGCCGCGTGGCTGGGTCGTAATAGCCGGCGCGCATCAGGTTCGTCACCCCGTCGATCGGCATCCCCGGGAGCGTCCATTTGGCGTAGGGCTGGACGTCCCACGGCTTCTTGGTGCCCTGCTTGACGGCAATCACGTCGTTGGCGTCATACGCCCACATCGTCGGGCGATACGGCGGGCCGTGATTGCCCTGGTAGGGATCGAGCGGATCGTAGCAGTAGGGGTACTTGGAGACGCTTGGGTCGATGGTCCCCACCAACGCCTGGTTCGGAGTGCCGGGGCCGTAGCACCACCAGTCGCCGTGGCGTCCCGTGAACAGAATCGAGCGCGTGCCCGCGGGGAACGAGACAGACCCCAGTTGATCGGTGCCACCGTAGTAGGTGCTGGGTGGGCTGGCATCCCAGCGGCCAAGATTCTGGTGTTCGATCGGATAGCCGATGAGCATCGTGCTCGGAATCGTCGCCTGCACGCCGAGATCGGCCGGATCGAACACGCTCACCGAGGGGCCGAAGGACGAGCGCCCGATGATCGGGATGCAGCATTGCCCGGTAAGCGCCGGGCCCCCGAGGAGCGTCCGCCACTCGGGCGGGATGACGCCCATGTAGCCGCCAACCATGCCGGCGCGATCCGTGCCGACTTTGTACGGGCCGCTGAGAGAAGCGACGTTCGTGCCGGCCCAGTGCGATCGGGCCCCGAGGCCGCTGCCGTCGTAGTACACGTACGCCGACGTGACGACGCGCCCGAGCCAGGGGAGCACGCCCCCGGTGACGACGTGGCGGTCCGTCGGATGGACCTGATCGATGTTTGGAAATGTCGCGCAGGGCGACGTGACCTGCGCCGTGCCGCCGAGCGGCGGCAAGGTCAACACCGCGGCGCCGGCGTAGTTGCAGCCGAAGTACCAGATGTCCCCGTCCACCGCCATCCCGTTCGGGCCGGCGCCGAGGCCCGCTCCATTCGGCGCTTTGATCACGCCGAGATGGACCACGTTGCCCGCCTGCACGAGCGGTTGGCTCTGCGGAGACTGCGCGCTCATGCCGGCCTCGTCAGCCACGAGAACGGCGAGGGTCATGGCGAGGACGGTGCTGGCTCCGAGCCGAAAACTCTTCATGCGGCCGGGCCCGTGCAAGTTCCGGTCAGCGGCGTCAGAGGCGGCGGTGCGTAAACAATTCGAACGGAATTCCGCACTTGAGGCCCCGCAACCCTGTGAACCACAAGGGTTAGACCGCAAGGTTCTGCGACAGGACGCTGCAAGAATTGCACACTGCATGCCGTTCGAACTTCGAGCCCCGAGCGCGGCGCGTGCTGCTGGGCGTTTCGGTGAGCGCGCTGCTGGCGTCAGCGGCCCTCCTCGGGCAAGCCCCGCCGAACCCTCGGCAACAGCCACGAGTGCACGCTGGAGACCTCCGCTACGTCGGACGCTTCACGCTGCCGCGGACCGACGGGACCGGCAGGAGCGTGGCCGAGAGCGCGCTGACCTGGGGTGGGTTTGGCGTCGGCCTCGGTCCCGACGGCGCGTCGTTGTATTTCGGCTGCCACGACTGGGGCTCGCGCCTGGCGCGCGTGACCATTCGCGAGATCGGCGGCGTGGCCTCGGTCGTCGAGCCGTGCACGGAGGTCAAGCACCTCGAGAATATCCTTCCCGGCGACACCAACGGCATCAAGTTGGGCGGCGCGTCGTGGAATGGCCGCCTCGTCGTGTCGGCCAATGCCTACTACGACGGCGGCAACAACGCCCGGGCCTCACATTTCGCCGGCAGAGATCTCGCGATCGAGCTACGGGCCCGCGGTCAGCGTGTTCGACCCCGATCACGTGGGCACCCGGACGACGATTCCCAGCAAGCTGCTGCTCGCCTATCCCGAAGCGCACCAGACGCTCGGCCGCTGGGACGACACCGGGCCGCTCTTCAACGGCACCACGAAAGTCGGCGGGCTCGCCTTCCCGGCCGGGACACGGTCGTTACTGTTTGTCGAGCGCCACGGGACGACGTTCTGCTACGGACCGGCCACGGCCGACAAGACGCTGGCGGGAAAGCCCGACGGCAACACCAACACGTGGTGCTTCGACCCGACCGAAGAAGACAAGGGCGTCTACGGTTACCCGTACCAGCACCTGGTGCTCGCCTACGACGCCGTTGACCTCCTGGCCGTCAAGGAGGGCAGGCGATCGCCGTGGAACGTGAAGCCGTACGCGACATGGCCCCTCACCGACATGGCACGCGGCGGCGTCGCGACCATGCGGAGCGCCGCCTACGATCCGGCGACGCGCCGGTGGTACATCGTCGAGACGGGGTCCGACGCCACACCCCAGGTGCACGTCTACGAGATCGCCAGTCCTGCCGGGCAGTCAACCAAGCCTGGCGGAGCGTAGAATTCGCCCCTTGCCAACGCTGCGCCCGGGCCTCGAGGTCTGGAGCGCAGTCGCGGCCGTAGCGGTTGGGTGCTACGGCACGACGACGGCGTGCGCCAGGCTCCGCGCGCTCGCGCCGCAGGCGTTGGTCGCGACGACGTCGATGGTGTAAGTACCCGGCGGCACCGGCCCACTCACCGTCCTGAGCTGCGTGGGCAAGCTGCCGTGGTACGCGCCGGTCACGTTCAACACGTAGTCGGTCGGCGCGCCACCGATGGCCGGCGGATCCCACGTGAGCGACAACACTCCGCCGACCTGGTAGGCGACGAAGTTGGCGACAGGAAGCGGCGCCTCACTGCACTGGGTCGGGAACGTGAGCGTCACCGGGTTGGAGGCCACGCTGGCCCCGCTGGCGTTGACGGCCTGCACGGTGAAGGTGTACGTGCCCTGCGGCACGCCCGCGAACCTGAACGTGTCGGTCAGGCCCAGCGGCACCGATGTATTCATGGCGCCCGCCACGTTGAGCGTGACGCTGCCGAGTGGCCCACCCAGATAGGTGTTGGTCCACGCGAGGTTGAACGTGTCGCCAACCACCGTCCCGAGCAGGTGCGCCGGTGCCGATGGCGGCATCGGCACGTTGACGTGCGCCAGGACCTCGTTGGAAGCCTTGCTGGTGACACCGCCGGCCAGCGTGCGCACCCGCAGGTAGAAGGACCCGCGCGGCCACTCGACCGTCACGAGCGGAACCGGGCCGACGGGCATGACGCCCAGCACCTCACCGGGCTTCAGGCCACCCTCGATCTGATAGCCCGTCACCTGCGGTCCCGACTGCGGTGGAACCCAGCCGAACGTCACGCGGCCGTCCGCGATGGACGTGACCCTCACGCTCGTCGGAGGCAACGGCTCGCCGGGACCCGCGACCTCAATCGTCACGGTCGCGGTCGCGCCCTTCCCGGCGGCATTCGAGCCGCGATAGGTGAACCGATCGGTGCCCGAGAAGCCGCCGTTGGGCGTGTAGACGAAGCTGCCGCTCGCCGAGAGCGACAGCGTGCCGTTGGTCGTCGGGCTGACGAGGGTTGCCGTGAACGGGCTGCCGCCCCAGCCGTTGTCGTTGCCGAGGACGCCCGGCGCCGGGACGCGCAGCGGCGCGTCGAACGCGGTGGCGTAGCTGTCGTCGACCGCTGCGGGCGGGCCGGACTTCGCGACGCTGATGGTGACCGTCGCGGCGTCGCTCCGCCCGATGCTGTTCGAGGCCCGGTAGGTGAAGGTCACCGGGCCGGTGTAGCCGCGGGCGGGCGTGTAGGTGAAGCCGCCGTTGGCGTTGAGGGCGACGGTGCCGTTCGACGCCGCCGTCTGCGACACCGCCGTGATGGTGCCGCCGTTGGCGATGTCGTTACCCAGGACGCCGGGCGCCGCCACGGTCAGCGGCAGATTGACGACCGCCATGTAGGAATCGTCGACCGCGGTCGGCGTCGTGGCCGGCGCGACGTTGATGGTCACGGTGGCGACGTTGCTCTGGCCGTTGACGGTCGAGGCGCGATAGCTGAACGTGGCCGGCCCGCTGAAGCCGGTCGCGGGCGTGTAGACGAAGCTGCCGTTCGCGTTGAGCGCGATGGTGCCGCTCGACGCCGCCGTCTGCAGCACCGCGGTCATCGCGCCGCCGCCGTTGGCGGAGTCGTTGGTCAGCACGCCCGGCGTCGCGACCGTGAGGGCCGCGTTGAACGCGGTGGCATACACGTCGTTGGCCGCGGTCGGCGGCACGCTGCCGCCGGCCTTGCCGTAGATGGTGATCACGCCATACGCCGGAATGCTCGTGGTCAGCGGCTGCCCCGCGGCAAGCTTCTGGTCCGGCAGATTCTGTGAGAGGTCCGGAGCATCGGGGGAGCCAGCCGAGCTTGCCGTGTAGAAGATTCCATAGGTACCGGC
>JANNIB010000289.1:0-3458 GCA_031404695.1 Acidobacteriota bacterium | reverse complement strand
CAGCTGGCGCTGCGGATACGAGTGGTAATCAAGCTTCAGCTTCTCGATGCCGAGCCGGTTCAGATAGTTGGTGAGCACCGGATCGGTGTTGCGGTAGCGGCCGATGGTGTTGGGCGGCCACTGCTGCGGACGCGTCGCGGCATACTTGAACGAGTCGACGCCGCCCGTGTAGAGGTACAGGTGATCCGGATAAGTGCCGTTCGGGTCGTAGTCGGGATCGTTCGGCGCCTTGATGCGGATGCCGCTCGACATCCGCAGGATGTCTTGGATGCGGATGTCCCGGCGCTTGTCGCCTTCGCCCTGCCATTCGGGCACCGGCGCCGGCTGGTCGAGCGTGTAGACGCCCTTGTGGATGAGCGTGCCCATGAGAGTGGCCGTCACGCTCTTGCCCATCGACCAGCTCTCGAGTGGCGTCGTCATGGTGATGCCGTCGCCGTAGCGCTCGCCGATGATCTGGCCCTTGTAGGTCACCACGAACGCGGTCGTTTCGGCCTCCGCCGATCCGAACGCTGCCTCCACGGCCGCCTTGATCTTCGCTTCGTCGATGCCGGCCGGGAACGGCGCCTTCGACGGGCGGTCGCCCATCGGCCAGTCCTGCGTCGCCGCCGCCGGCAGGTTCGGCGTCACCGCCTTCGGCGTGAAGTTCAGCGTGGCCGCGCCTTCGGGATAGGTGATGCAGCCCTGGCCGTTGGTGAAGACCGCCGTGCGCACGACGCCGCTCGGCAGCGTGATGCTCACGGTCTTCTTCGCCATGTCCACGACCGGCTTGCCCACCTTCGCCCGGTGTTCGTAAGGCCCGGTGAAGTAGCCGACGTGTTCGGCGGCGAACTCGGCGGTGTAGCCGGTCAGGAAGACAGCCGAGCAGACCGTCTTCACGTAGCCGGCGGTGTGGTGCGAGAGCGCGTCGCCCGGCGGCGGCTCGTACGGCGTCGGCAGTTCGAACGACTTGGCGCGCGCGATGAGCTTCTCGCGGGCCGCTTCGGCCGGGTCGATCGCTGCCGGGGCCGGCGCGGGAGATGGCGCGGGCGCGGGCCCCTGACAGGCCGCCGTGAGGGCGGTGGTGAAGAGCAGCGCGGCCAGGCCCGCCAGTCCAGTGCTCGACGGTCGGATCGTCATCGGTCAGCTCCCTTGAAATCGGGGGCAGTCTACACGATGTGACCGCATGGTCCGGCTTGACGGCGCGCCGCTTCGGCACTACAAAGAGATCGAACGGAGCCCTCGGTCCATGCGGAATGTCCTGCTGTCGTCCTTCGCGCTCGTCGTCATCGTGGCTCTGGCCGCGCCCCTGCGCGCCGAGGTGACCATCGTGAAGGGCGAGATCGTGGACCTGGCCTGCTCGATGAGCAAGGGCGACGCCGGCAGGGGCGAGGGCCACGCGGCCTGCGCCATGGCCTGCGCCAGGGATGGCGGCCCGATGGCGCTGCTGGCCGCCGACGCGGTCTACGTGATCGAGGGCAGCTACGGCGCCGAGAAGAACGCGAAGCTGCTCGACTTCGTCGCCAAGAAGGTCGAAGCCAAAGGCGCCGTCACCGAGCGCGACGGCCGGAAGTACCTGAACATCGCCGCGATGATGGTGCAGAAGTAAGTAGGGCCGCTACCCGGACCAGGGCGGTCTCGGGATACGATGACGGGCGCGAGCGCGTCCTCCTCCCGTGTCCGGCATCCGCAAGGACCGGCATGCCGCGCCCCGAGACCCCGGCATGCACAGAGCGCGCATCGAACGAATTCACCACCTCACCATCGCCGTGCCAAGCCTCGAGCGCGCGCTGGAACTGTGGCGGGATGCACTCGGCGTGAGTCCCGACATCCTCGAGTTCCCCGAACATCAGATGCGCGAAGCCGCGTTCCCGATCGGCGAGCTGGAGATCCGCCTGTGGCAGTCCACCAGCGAGGCCCCCGGTGACGCCGACGGGCTGCGCCAGATCGGGCTGCAGGTGACCTCGCTCGATGCGGCCGTGGACGCCTGCCGCACGGCTGGCCTGGAGCTCACAGAGCCGGGCCCCCCGTCGCGCCTGCAGGGCCGCCGGCGCACGCTCGTCGATGCCGCCCGTCAGGGCCCGGTGCTCGAACTGGTCGAGGCGCATCCCTCGGTGCTGAACCCGCCGCCCGTGCGCACGCTGCGCGTGCCCACGCGCGCCGCCAAACGTCAGGCGCCCGCGCCGCGCCCCCGCGGCGCCAAGCCGCATCTGCCGCCCACCTCCGCCAAGACCGTCAAGACCGCGAAGGCGTCGCGTCCCTCGGTACGTGCGCGCGGCCAGGTGCGCCGGCGAGGGAAGAAGTGATGCGCCCCCTGCGTCTCGACGGTCAGGCGGCGCTCGTCACCGGCGCGTCGCGCGGCCTCGGACTCGGCATTGCCAAGGCGCTGGCGGCGGCCGGCGCCGAAGTGTGGGCCGTGGCCGAGAACGCCGAGGAACTCGAACGCGCCTGCGCGGCCGTGGTCGGTGCGGCGCCGCTGCATCCGGTGGTGGCCGACCTGCGGCGCAAGAGCGATGCGGCGCGCGTCATCGCCGCCGTGCAGCAGTTGCGTCCGACGCTGTCGGTGCTCGTGAACAGCGCCGCCATCCAGCCGCTCAAGACCCTGCCCGATACCGACGACAGCACCTGGGACGCGGCGCTGGCCGTGAACCTCACGGCGCCGTTTGTCCTCACGCGACTGGCGGTGCCGATGATGCGGGTCTCGGGCGGCTCGATCCTGAACGTGTCGGCGGCGGCAGGCATCCAGGGGTTCGCCTGCGAGGCCGCCTACTGCGCGACGAAGTTCGGCCTCGAAGGGTTCACCCGCGCCGCCGCACTTGAACTCGAGCCGCTCGGCATCTCCGTCAACAGCATCACGCCCGGCGCCAAGATCAAGCCCACCGGCGTCGAGCAGGTGGTCTTCGATCTGCTGCCTGGTGACGAACAGGCGCAGTATCGCGATCCGGCCACCTTCGCGCCCGCAATCGAACTGCTGGCGCTGCTGCGCGGACGCCCGTCGGGGCTGCGCTTCGATCTCGCCCGGCTCACCGACGACGTCGTGCGCCTGGGGTTCGACGCCGCGCGTGCCACGGTGAGCTCCCTTGCGGAGTTTCGCGCCAGCGACTTCACCGACACCACCCGCGCCTGAGGCACGGACGCGGAACCATTCGCGTGTGCTGGTGTCCAATCAGTTACAACCGACGACATTTCGGGCCCGAACCGTCGTCCTTCGTTCGCGCGTGTGCACGGCGTGTCCCTACGTGACGGACACGTCGTCAGCCTCGATGAGCAGACGCGCGCAGGAGGATGCCCATGGCCCGCGACCTGTTCGGAGATGTCACCCGTCCTTTCAACGGCGTCGGTGCGCGTTCGCGCCTGACCGTGCCGCTCTCGATTGCCGCGCACACCGCGGCGGTCGTCGCCCTCGTCGTGGTGCCGCTGCTGGCCACCGATGCGCTGCCGGAACTGCGCCGGCGCGTCGAATATTCGGTGGTCACGCCGCT
>JANNIB010000288.1:0-1663 GCA_031404695.1 Acidobacteriota bacterium | reverse complement strand
TGCGCGTTCGCGCCTGACCGTGCCGCTCTCGATTGCCGCGCACACCGCGGCGGTCGTCGCCCTCGTCGTGGTGCCGCTGCTGGCCACCGATGCGCTGCCGGAACTGCGCCGGCGCGTCGAATATTCGGTGGTCACGCCGCTCCTGCCGCCGGTGCCGCCGCGTGCGCGCGTCGCGCGGCCGCCCGACGTGGCGATGGCCAACCCCGATGCCGCGCCGCTGGTGGCGCCCGACCGCATCACCGAGGAGCCAGCGTGGCAGCGCGATCCGATCGCGACCATTGACGATGGCCCCGGCCTGATCGACGGCCTCACCGGCGGTGCCGACCTGCTCGCTGCGCCGCCACCCCCGCCGCCGCCCCCGGGCTCGAAGGGCCCGGTTCCCGTGGGTGGCCGCATCACCGTGCCGGCCCGCACACACTACGCGGCCCCTGTCTATCCCGCCATTGCGCAAGCGGCGCGGGTCGAAGGCCTCGTCATCATCCAGGCGACCATCGGCATGGACGGCGCGGTGGTGGACGCGGCCGTGCTGAAGTCGGTGCCGCTGCTCGACCAGGCGGCGCTGGCGGCGGTGCGCCAGTGGCGGTACACGCCCACGCGGCTGAATGGGGAAGTGGTGGCTGTCATCATGACGGTGACCGTCAACTTCGAGCTGCGGTGACGCCATGAGCACCATGACCTACGCCAACCCCCGGCACGCCCCGGTGCGCACGGCCCGACGCCTCAGTGCCACCGCCGACATGAACATCACGCCGATGATCGACGTGCTGCTGGTGCTGCTGGTCATCTTCATGGCGGCGCTGCCGCTGTCGCAGACGGGCCTCGATGCCACCGTGCCCGCCGACACGCAGCCGAAGGCCAGCGTCTTCACCAGCGAGCAGATCGTCGTCGAGTACTCGGCGGCCCGACGCCTCTCGATCAACCGCCAGGATGTCACGCTCGGTCAGCTGCGCGAGCGCCTGCGCGCGGTGTTCGCCGAGCGGCGCGACAAGACCCTCTACATCATGGGTGACGGTGGGCTTCGCTACGGCGAGGTGGTGGCCGTCATCGACGCGGCGAAAGGCGCCGGCGTGGACAAGGTCGGCATCGTGACGCCGGCGATGCGCGGCATGCCCTGACGCGGCGACGCGGTCCTCAGCGTGGCGCGATGCCGCGGCCGCAGACGGCGGCGCGCACGAGTGCCTGCGTCGCTTCGGCGTCGCCGGTGCCGTCAAGACGCACCCAGTCGTCGGGGGGGTGCACGCGCGCGCGTTGCTGGCGCACGACATCGGGTGTGGCGTCGGAGGCATCGTTGCGACGCGCGAAGACGCGGCTGAGCAGCGTCGCATCTGGCGCCTCGAGCCAGACGGCTGCAAACGGCACGCCGACCTGACTGGCGACCTCGGCCAGCGCGGCTCGTTCGCCAGCATCGGCGAAGACCGCGTCGCAGACTACGGCGTGGCCGGCGGCCAGCGTCGTGGCCGCCAGGTCGCGCAGGCGCGCGTAGACGCAGCGGCCAATTTCGGGCGTGTAGGCGGCGCCCGGGAGCGGCTCCTGCGCCGGCACGCCGAAGAGGTCCTTGCGGATGACGTCGCTGCGCAGGTGCACGGCGCCGGGCACCGGCCCGAGAGCCGGCGCCAGCAGGGCTGCCTGCGTGGACTTGCCCGATCCCGAGAAGCCGCCGATG
>JANNIB010000287.1:0-28813 GCA_031404695.1 Acidobacteriota bacterium | reverse complement strand
GGGTGCACCGTCCGCGTGCGGATTGGGGGAAGTATGCCAAACGAAATGATGTCACATCCATTGAAGGACGGGTCTATCAAGGCTTACGAGACCTGATTGTTTTGCGTAAAACAAATGAAGCCTTCTCCGACGGCGATTTGGAAATTATTCCTAACGAGAATGAGCACGTGCTTGGTTTCATGCGGACTCATGCTGGAAAACGCGTAGTGATCTTTGCCAACTTTTCAGAGAGCATACAAGTTATCCCCGCGCATGTGCTGGATCAATATTCCGTTCACAGCAAAAAGCGCCTGCACGGGCAGAGTGAATCGTTATTACAAAAAGAAATCACGCTTGAGCCGCTCGATTTTCTGGTGTTTGGGGAATAGACCGAATGATCAGTCTGCCATTTCATCCTGTTGTTGGCAACTTTGTCAGGGAGTCGGGAACTGCCGGTTGAGCCGCTCTGCCACGCGCGATGGCGGAACGACTCCAAGCCCGTCTGCCGTCTCCTCGATGAGGAGCTCGCCCTCGACCGATGGCGACAACATGTGGTTCAAAGTAAACGACAGGAGGGCCGCCCCCACTCCGTGCCCGCTCACGTCCAGCAGGTAGAGTCCCACCTGGCCGCGCGGGAAGGCCACGACACCCACCGCGTCACCCGCAAGGCCCGTGCAGGGGTGGAACGCGCGCGCGATGCGCAATCCACCGAGCTGCAGTTCCACCGGCGGGAGCAGGGCCTGCTGAACCCGCGCCGCCAGCTCGAGATCGTGCTCGAGCACCTCTTTGGCGCGACGCAGTGCGTGCTCGGCCTGGCGACGCGCGCTGACGTCCGACTGGATGCCGATGTAGTGGGTCACCGCGCCGCGGTCGTCGCGAACCGGCGTGATGGAGAGCCGGTTCCAGAACGTGGTGCCGTCACGACGGTAGTTCAGGATCTCGACGATGCACTCGCGTTCCCCGGCGACGGCGGCGCGGATCGCTGCCACCGCGGCCGCATCGGAGCCGGGGCCCTGCAGGAACCGGCAGTTCCTGCCCAGCACCTCCGCCACGGAGTACCCCGTCATGTGCTCGAAGCCCTCGTTCGCGTAGATGAGGGGCCGGTCGGGCAATCGGGCGTCCGCAATGGTGATGCCCTCGGCCGCCACGTCGAGCGCACGATCTTTCAGGGCGAGCTGATCCGCCGGTGCTCGTTCCTCGAGGCGGCCGCCGGCCGACGGCTCCGCGTTGGTTTCAGAGGGCTGTGATGACACGCACGTCGTCCCCACGGACGGACGCCATCATACTCGGTGGTGCGGCACGTCCTGGCCAACCGACTCCCGCGAACCTTTGCGGGCGGCTCGGTCGTCATTTCGGGTGTGGCCCACGACTCGTCGCCAACCTCGCCGTTGCAGGCCGCCGGCGGCTGGCGCCACCACGGGCAGCTACGGCCGCCGTTTGCGGTGGAACCGGCGCCCGGGCAGGAGTCTGTCTGGGACTACCCGCGGCCGCCCTGCATCGATGCGGAAACGAGAGAGGTCGTCGTCCGAGTCGGAGACGTGGAGGTGGCCCGCACGCGCCGCGCGCTGCGGGTGCTCGAGACGGCGAGCCCACCCACCATCTACATTCCGCGCTCCGACGTGGCGACTGAATACCTGCAGCCGGCGCCGGGGTCGTCCGTCTGCGAATGGAAAGGCACGGCGCGATACTGGACCGTGTCTGTCACCTCGGTCGTGCTGACCGCGGCGGGCTGGTCATACGACAACCCGTTGCCGGCGTTCGAAGCGATCGGAACTCGGCTCTCGTTCTACCCCGGCCGGATCGCGTGCTACGTCGACGGGGTCAGGGTCAGAGGGCAAGCGGGCGGGTTCTACGGCGGCTGGGTCACGCCGGAACTCGTTGGTCCCTTCAAGGGAGACCCTGGCACGAGTGGATGGTGAGTCCTCGCGAACTCGGCACCGTATCTTTGCCCCGGGGTTACGAGCGCAGGGCGATGATCGCGGCGCTCATCGCCAGCATCAGCACGGCGGGAAGCGACTTCATCAACGGATCGCTGACCTTCAGGTGCATCGCAATCGCGCCAATCATCAGCGCAGCCACGAGAGCCGCTGCCTCGCGCACCGGGAGCGCCATCCACACGCCGGCCAGCAGTACGACGGCGGCACCAATCTTGAGTGCGCCCACGAGATAGAAAGCAAACCCGGGCAGGCCGTAGGCGGCAAACTCCTGCTGCAGCGTCTGCGCCTTCCCGCCGCGATAGGATGTAGAGGAGCCTCCGCGCACCAGCCAGACATTCAACAGCCCCAGCCCGACGACGATCTGAAGCAGATTCGTCAGTGACAACCACTCCATGAATGCGCTCCCCGCATGACTGACCAGACTGGTCACCGTCGTCGCCGCTTGAAGGTCGGTCAAGCGTGACGTGGCCATATTATGCATCGATCGTCGCGTCTTCCATGCTGTTCCTGTACTACGGCATCGCGTCGCTGTTCTTCGAGGGCATGAGGCGTGACTTCGAGCGATTCGGCCTCAGTGGTCTGCGGACGCTCGTGGGTTCCCTCGAGGTGCTCGGCGCTCTTGGCCTGATGGTTGGTCAATTCTGGCTGCCGCTCGTGCCGTTCAGCGCGGGCGGCCTGGCGCTGATGATGTTCGTCGGCGTGGCGACCCGCATCCGCGTGCTCGACTCGATCGCCCAGACATTGCCGGCCCTGGCGCTGATGTGCATCAACCTGTTCATCGCCTGGGTCGCGCTCGGACACCTCGACGCCGCGAGCACGGCGGTAAGGCCGTAGCTGTGCGCGCCGACGTGGGGACCACCGTTCCAACGCGGACCGCGGGCCTGACCCGGCTCGGCGCTCTGGCTGATGTCGTCGGGAGATACGGCACCGCGCGAAACTACGCGGACGGACTGACGACGAGCCGGCTGTCCCCGTATCTCCGGCGGCGGCTGGTGCTGGAGGAGGAAGGGCTCGGGTTCGCCCGCACGGTCGGCTCGTTCGAGCGGGTCGAGAAGTTCGTGCAGGAAGTGGTCTGGCGGACCTACTGGAAAGGGTGGCTCGAGGCCCGTCCCGGTGTCTGGCATGCCTACCTCGCGCGGCTTCGCTCGCTCGACGACACGCTCCCGCAGACCGACCGCGACCGCCTCGCCCGTGCGACTTCCGGCACCACCAACTTGCCGTATTTCAACGCGTGGTGCGAGGAACTCACCGCCACGGGATACCTGCACAACCACGTGCGCATGTGGTTTGCGAGCGTGTGGATCTTCACGCTGAAGCTCCCGTGGGAACTCGGCGCCCGCTTCTTTCTCGATCATCTGTTGGACGGCGACCCGGCGTCGAACACCCTGTCGTGGCGGTGGGTGGCCGGTCTTCAGACGCCGGGCAAGCACTACCTGGCTCGCGCCGACAACATCGCCAGGTTCACCAACGGCCGGTGGGTGCCGAAGCCGGGTGAGCTCGACGAGTCGGCCCGGCCGCTGCCAGACGATGGTCTCGCCCGAATCTCCGCGGTGAGGCCCGCTCTCGGACCCGCTGCCGGTGACGTGCAGCCGCGGGCGGTGCTCCTCCACGACGAGGACTGCGGGCCTCTGCCCGACGCCTGGACTCGTGTGCCGGCTGTGCGGTATGCCGCGGCGACGTGGCTGCACCACTCGCCCGGCGAGTTGGTCGCCACGTGGGTGGCCGGCGCGTGCGCCGATGCCGACACCCGCGTCCGGGTCGTGACGCGCGCCCATAGCAACGAAGACGTCACCCAATGGTGCCGTGCGACCGGGGCGGTCGAGGTGTGGGCGTACCGGCCGCTCACCGGGTTCGTCACCGCGGCGCTGGCCGAGCTCGCCGTTGAACTCGCGGAGACCGGCGTGACGCTTCGCTACGCCGACCGCGCTCACGACCTCGCGTTCTTTCCGCTCGCGACCAGGGGATTCTTCCCCTTCTGGCAGGCTGCACGCGTTCCTCTCCGGGCCCTTTACGAATCACCGTAGGGCCGATGTCAACGACACCACCACAAACGTATGTCTCGTCGGAAGGCCGCGCCCCTGGCTACGGTCGCGCGCGTCTATGGCTCGGCATCGCCGCCGTCGGTTTCATGGTGATGCTGACAACCGGCGCACTCGTTGCTGGGTTGCCGGCCGCGGTAGACGCCCTGGTGAGCCCCGGCCTCGGAGCGGCCTTGTTGGCCTTGGCCGCCTATTCGGCATCGCACGCGGCCGTTCAGCTGCCCTTCGACCTGTTCGGCGGGCACCTGTTACCGGTGTGGTACGGCCGGTCCCGCCAGAGGCTCCTGACGTTCCTTGGGCGACTGCTTCGCGGGGTGGTGGTCTATGCCTGCGTGCTGTGCGTGAGCCTGGTCGCGCTCCTCGCAGGCGGTCGCGTCGGCGGCGTCTGGGGCGTTGTTGCCGTCGGGGCGGTCGCGTCATTCCTGCTGTTATGGGGCCGCATGGCCGTGGCCAGGTCGTTGGCCCGCCTGGGTGTCGAGTCTTCGCGCGGTCCGCTTCCGGATGTGACCGTGGCGAGCGACGACGACGGGTTTACCGGCGGAGTGCTTGGCATCGTGAGGCCGCGGCGAATCGTGCTTCCGGCGCGGTGGCAGGTGTCGTTGACGCCGGAACAGCTCGCCTGCGTTCGGCTCCGCCGCGAGCTTGCCGGCACGAGCGGCACCTGGCGGCGCGGTCGGATGCTGGCGCTGGCGTTCACGCTTTCAGGCCTCGGGTTCTCGGCTGCCATCGTGGGCCCCGGCCGGCTCGGCTCCGCCGGCGGCACGATCGAACTCAGTCTGTGGTTCACCCTGTGGTCCTTCGTCGGACTCCTCCTCCTGCCGACAGTCAGCCGTCGAGGGGTCGCGGAGTTGGATGCGTACGTGCGCGCGGCTGGGGTGTCCGAGACGCTTGCGAAGGCGACTGCCCGCGCGCTCGATGCCCACCAGGACGACGAGCCCGAGCGGCCGGCGTTGGTCGAAACGATCTTCCATCCGATCCCAAGCGTTCGGAATCGTGACCAGGCGGCGGCTCGCCCGGCACCCGGCGCGTGGGACGCCGCTCGCACAGCTGTGTATCTCGGACTCGCAGGTGGCGGCCTGCTCGGACGAGCGGTGCACTGCAACTGCGGCCGGCCGGCGCTGTGGGCGTTTCTTCCGGTCGACTGACTGACCATCGGCGCGGCGCAGGCTGGAAGATCAGCGCCGGCGCGCGAGCAAACCCGGACTAGACGCCCTCTATCTGAAGCAGGCCCGCGTAACGTCGACGGATGCTCGCCTGCCACCTCGACGATCCGCGCATTCGAAGGAGGACTCGTGCATTCCTGGATCTCACGCGCTCGCCACATGCTCCGCTTCGCGCTCGCAGTCGCCGTGCTGTCGACGATCGCGACGCAGCCCGCCGGAGCCGGCAACAAGGACTACGAAGTCTGGGTGGTCGACCAGAGCAACACGAACGGCCTCACCTATGGCGGCGCGATTCACATCTTCGACGGCCGTGATCTCGAGACCTCGAATCCCACCACGGCAGCCCCGACCTCGGTGATCGATCTTGGGGCGGCGACGTCCGCACTCTGCCAGGCGAGCACCGGTGCGAACCCCGTCCGCCCGCATATGGTGGTGTTCAACAAGGGCAACACCCACGCCGCCCTGACCTTCGTGGCGTCGGGTCATGTGGTGTTCTTCGACGCGGCGACGCGTGCCCCGGTAACCTGCCTGCGCATGGCCGCCGGCGTCGGCGGCGCCCGACAGGCCCACGCCGGCTGGCCGACGGAAGACGACCAGTACCTGCTGGTCGCCAACCAGAACGGCAAGCGGTTCGAACGGATCCGCACCGACTACGCGGCTGGCATCTTCACCTATGAGCCGACCGCCGCAGTCGACCTCGCCGTCGGCGTCACGCCGAACGGGTTGCCACGACAGGCCCCGGGCCTGCGTCCCGACAATGCGCCGATCTGTCCCTTCGTGGCCTCCAACAACGGGCCGGCGTTCGTGAGCCTGCGCGGCGGCGGCCTCTTCATGGTTGACTGGCAGGCGACGCCGATGGCCATCGTCGGCGAGTACGACGTCGCCACGGTGCCCGCCAATGGCTGCGGCTTCATCGAAGCACAGGGCTGGGTGTTCGCCGACGGCGGCGGTGGCACGGCCAACAACCTCGACAGCTTTGCGGTGTATCGCTTCCCGATGACGGGCTATACCGCGGCCAATCCGCCCAACGTCCCGGCCCGGCAGATGCTCTACGAAGATCAGGAGACGCACGATCGCGACGCGCCCGGCCCGGCGGTGACGAAAGACGAACGCTACACCTGGATCTTCGACCGCGGCGCCAATGTCGCGGAAGTGTTCGACAGCGTGTCTGGCGAGCGCGTCAACACCGTGGACCTGGTCTCGCCGTTCAGCGCCGACCCGACGGTCGACCTGGTCGGCGAATCGCCCGACCGCAAGTTCTTCTTCGGCACGCTGCGCGGCCCGACGCCGCTCAGTGGCGATCCCCACTCGTCGACGGGGTCGACGCCTGGTCTGCTGGTCATGAAGCTCAAGTCCGGTGGCCGGCAGATGCAGGTGCGCGGCCTGGTGCCCATCACGAACCGCGACGCGGCCGGGGTCGAGCGGGCCGACGCCCACGGCATCCGCGTGCGGGTGCGCTGAGCCGGTCGACAGAAGCCGGCGGCGGTTCGGCCGCGGATGCGGACGTGCTGCCGCCGCGCCACTCACATGGCTTGCTGCAGGTTGAGGCGTTTGGCGCGCGCCGCCGGTTCGACGTCCTTCCTCAACGCTTCCGGAAGTCGCACCGACCGAACTCTCGTCAGCCGGTGCGGGTCGGGCGCGAGTCCGACCCGGTCGGCCCGCTGGCGCCAACCCGTCGGGGTGCTCGTCACCCTCGGCTCCGCTTCCTCTAACCTCCGTAGTGCGCACCTCAGCGAGACGAAGTTGGCCGCCTGCCCACTGCCGCGGTTCATGGCCAGCGCCAGTGACACGACCGTCGAGAGCGGACACACCGGACTGAGGAGCGCGACTTGCGGGTTCTGCCCCAGCACGTTGCCGCCGCAGTACCAGGGGTTCCAGAACGGAAGCTGCCCGTACTCCATCAGGCTCTCGATCACCGGCGTGATCGAAGAGGCCTGCGACTTCAGCGAGCAGCCCTGGGTCTAGCGGGGGAGTCCTGCGACGTCGGTCCGCACTTTATAGAGCGTCTTGCCGGCCGTGACGTACAGCGTCCGCATGTCGGGCCCACCGAACGCGTTGTTGGTGATGAAGTCCTCGGCGATGGGAATGAACCTCACCAGCGTGCCCTGCGGCGAGATGACGTAGATGCCGGTCTTGGTGGCCAGCGTCTCGGACGTTCCGCGCAGCTGATTCATGCCCGCCGAGGCGTAGAGGTTGCCCTGCGTGTCGATGCTCATGCCGTCGGCGCTGCGTCCGGGCGAGAAGTCGTAGTGCACGCGCATGTTTCGCACCGCGCCGTCTGGCTGGAGGTCGTAGCGGCGGATGAGCCGGGCGCCGCCCGGGGCGCCGTTGGCTTCCACGAGATAGAGCGTCCTGTCGTCCGGTGAGATCTGTATCCCGTTGGGCCGCTGGACATCGGGCGCCGCCAGAATGCGGGTCAGCTGTCCGGGGGCGTCGATGCGATACACCGTCGCGCCGTTCAACTCGGTGAAGTAGAGCCGTCCCTTCGAGTCGATCGTGACGTCGTTCGGTCCCACGAGCGGCTTGCCCTCGTAGCGCTCGGCCAGCACTTCGACGGCTCCAGTCTTCAGGTCGGTCCGTGTGACCCTCGGGATCCCCGTGAGCGTCACGCCGGGCCGGCTGAACTCCGCGCCCTCACAGGCGATCAGCCGTCCTTGCGGATCGATCAGCAGCCCGTTGGCGACGTTGCTCCCCTCCCGGAACACCGACAGCACCCCGTTTGCGCCGAGCTTCATGATGCGCTGGGTGATGATGTCGGTGAAGTACACAGACCCGTCGGGGGCCACCGCCGGCCCCTCGGTGAAGGCCACCGTCGTAGCCACTTCGACCTCTTGGGCGTCGCTCGCACGCAGCCCCGCCAGCTGGAACAGCGCGACGACGGTGACAGCGGCGAGGCGGTGGTTGGGGTGTGGCATGTCTCGACCTCCTGAAGGATTGGGAATCTCGTACAGATGCCAGGGTCTACGGCCGCGTGAAGATCCCTTGGTCCTCGAGCCGCGGCCGATAGAAACACTAGCAGGGTCGGCGGGTGACGGAACCCCACTTTCAGACCTCGGCTACTGAGGCTAACCGCAGCCCGATGGCACTGCCTGAGTAAGTCACGCGGTGGCTGAGCAGCGCAGGCTAGTCGTATTGGATCGTGTCCAGGGCTATCATCGTCGCCCAGATGACCAGCCTTCGACCGCTCGCCGGGTCCGTGCTTGCGCTGTTCCTTCTCGCTGCCCCTGCCGCCGTCGCGCAGACCATCACCGAGTGGAGCGCCGAGCACCGTGTGCTGCTCAGCTTCCACGTGAACGACTCGGCGCTGCAACAGTTGTTGCCGGCTGGCTGGACCAGCGCGCCATCCACAGCGCCAGGCGATCGCGGCGCCAACCTGCGGGTGGTGTTCATCGATCGTCTGGTCGCGCTCGACGGCCAGGGCAAGCCGTTTGGCACCGGCACCTCACGCTACATCGTACTGGTGGCCCCCGCGCGGAATGCGGCCGGCGAGACCAACACCGTGGTTGTGAGGGGTCTGTCGCCAGAAGGTCCGGGAGCCTACGGCGTCAACCTCACCGCCGTAGTCAGCACGGCCACACGATCCGCGACGGCGCAGGCCGAGGAAGGCGGCCGGGCCGAGGAGCAGTGGCAGTTCGCCGCCGCCAGCGGCGAGCGCATCGAGTTGCAGGTGGCGTATCGCCGGGCCCTGGCCGTGAAGAGTCACACCGAGACGAAGCTCCGCTCGGCCCGGCATCCGGAGCTGACGCGCACGTACAAAATCGACCAGGCCGCCGATGTCGTGCGCAGCGTCTCGACACCCGACCGCGTCGAGTCGCTGAGGTTTCGCGCGTCTGGTACGGCCTTCGCGCCGCTCTTCGACGGGAAGGAAATGCTGCTGAGTGTCACCAGCCTCCCGTGGTACGTGCGCGAGGTCTCGGTGCCCTGAGCGCTGTCCCTGATCCCCAAGACTACCAGGGCCACTCATGATCCGTCGCGCGCGGCTCGCTCTCGTGTTCGCGTCGTCATCCCCACTCGCAAGTGGCATGGCGGCGGCGCCCGCAGGCACTCCGTGCGTGCAGCTCACGGCATTGACTATCCCCACCGTCACGATCAGCGCCACCAGCTGGATGGACCCGGTGGTGCCGCCGCCAGACACCGTGGCCTACTACGAGGGCGTGACCACGACGATGGGTGGGCCGGCGGCCACCCGCGACTTCTACCGTCTGTTCATGGCGCCGGGCATGGGCCACCAGGGCACAGGCAGCATCGATGAGGCTGCCAGCTTCTCGTGCGTCAGCACGGCGTCGCGGCCGTAGGCGCCGCCGCCTCGCGTTGTGCGAGCGGATGCAGCAAGCGCCGAATGCCTTGCGACTGCCACGCGCCCAGGCGCCTGGCCGGGTTCTGCAACGTGAACGTGCGGGCTATTTTGCCAGCGGATCCGGCCGCAGCTGGAAGTGCGCGGCCAGCGGGCGCGTGCCCTTGCCGCCTTCGATGAGCCACGGCGTGCGATCGCCATTCGCGGCCCAGATCCCGCGGCCCTTCCAGCCGCCCTTCGGATCGTCGATGCGGCCATCGAAGCCCTTGGCGTAGAACCCCATCGGGTAGGGCACGCGCAGCACCACCATCTTGCCGTCTTTGAGCGCGACCAGGCCGTCGTTCAGGTTGCCGGTGGACATCGGCACATCGCGGCCGAGGCCGAACGTGTCGTGCTGATCGACCCACGTGTAGTAGCTCGCTTCGGCGCTGTTCTCGCCGAGGCCGCGGAAGCCCGGGCCGGGATACTGATGGAAGGTCCAGCCCTCGGGGCAGTGATTGCCGGTGGCCTTGGGGCCGTTCAGTGGCGCCTTGCACTTGCGGCGGTCGAAGCTGCCGAGATGCCCGCTGCCCAGCGACACCCACGCCACGCCCTGACTGTCGATGTCGGCGCCGCGCGCCCCGAAACCCGGGGCCGGCACGGTGTAGACCTCGGCCAACGCGGTCTCGGGCGGATTGGCGCCGGGCGCGAGCCGCACCAGCGCGCCGGGCACGCCGAGCGTCGAGCCCCAGATCGAGCCGTCCACCGGGCTCGGCATCACCGAGTAGAACGGCGAGTTCACGCGCTTGTCTTTCGTGGGATCGAGTGGCTGATCGGGTTCCACGTAGGCGTCGCGTTTCCCGTTGCCGTTGGTGTCGAGGACCAGCGCAGTCCAGCCCTGCGACGCCGCCGCATCGCCGGTGGCGTCGAACGTCTTGGTGTTCAGCCAGCCCACCACCGGTCCGCCGCCGCTGGTCCACAGCGTGTCGTTGGCGTCGTAGCCGAACTGCGGATGGTGGGTGGAGTAACAGGTCTCGATGAAGTCGTACTTCAGCGTCTTCAGGTTGAGCACGGACAGGTGCCGCACCGCCCGCTCCATCGGGAACGCCTTCGCCGACGGGTGATCCGAACCGGCCTTGCACCACGCCGGATTGTCGTTGCCGCGCACCGACGCCGCCAGCCACAGGCGCCCGTCGCGGCCGAACATCGAGTTGTGGTTGTTGACGCGCGTGTCCCAGATCCGCTCGCTGCCCCAGTAGGGCGAGGGTTGGAGGGCGTCGAGGCCGGCGGCATGGCCCGGGCCGAGGTTGAGCGGCATCTGCGGATCGCGCACGGGCGCCTTGAAAGTCGTGGCGGTGTTCTTCACGGGATCGAGGATCGGCAGGTGGTCGGAGCTGTACTCGGGCGAGCCGACGATCGGTCCGTAGGCGTTCACCGTCGGGATCCGGCGATCGCTGGCGATGAGATCGTGCAGGTACTGCTTCTCGTTCATCCAGTCACGCAGCGTCACCACGATGTTCCGCTCGACGCCCTGTGGACGCGGCGGCGTGGCGAAGGGCAGCTCGCCCTTCGCGATCCGATCGGTCCAGTCGCCGTAGTTGGCAAACGACCGCTCGCCGAGGTTATTCATCTGGCCCAGCATCATGGCGCCCGACTGGCCCGACTGCACGCGCCGCTTCCAGGCCTCGGCGCCGCTGGCGAAAGGGCCGAGCGACGGCGGGATGGTGCGGGTCGAGAGCTGACCGAGCTGATGGCAGCCGACGCAGCCGGTGTTCTTCATGGCCGAGATCCACTGCGGCTGCGACAGGCGCGCGGCGATGTCGGGCGCGGCCCCGCCGAATTCACTGGCGGCGGGGATGTTCAGCATCGAATACCAGTAGATCGCCGGGTAGTAGTGCGCCGCGGCCGCGGGTGTCGGCGCCGGCACGGCCGTGATGTTCACCAGGCGGCCCGGCCGCGACGTGGTCTTCGCGCTGTCGACCAGGCCGTAGCCGCGTGCCCACACGGCGTAGCTCGCGGGCGGCAGATCGGGGACGACATAGCGTCCGCGTTCGTCGGTCACGACGCTCTTGATATAGCGCACGCCGAGGTCGCGCGTCTCGGCGATGACCCAGACGCCGGCCTCAGGCCCCTTCGGACCGGTCACGATGCCGCCGATGTCATCGGCATCGATGGCGACCGGCGAGGTCTGGGCCGAGAGCGCGGCGACGAGGGCGGCGACGGCCGTGGCGGCGCCGAACATCCAGCGCGACGACGGAGCGAGACGCGACAGAGCCATCACGACCTCCACCGGTCCGTGGTTCCCATCGTAGACCGGACCGGGGAAGCCTAGCATGCAGCGACCCCTGCAATCGGTGGGCAGCATGCAGGTTCCCAAGGAAGCCCTCGGAACCGGGCGAGGTCTAGCGCGGCAGCACGAACAGCAGATCGCCGCCCTCGAAGCCCACGGTGATCCTGGCGCCCTGACTCTGGAGCCACGAGGCCACCGCGCGCCCCTCCTGCTCACGAAAGCCGTCGAGGTGCAGCAGCACGTGCGTGGCGCCCGAGGTCGTGACGGCCGTCCAAGCCGCATCGCGGTTGGTCCACATGGCCGCCATCCTGGCCGCGCGTGCGCGGTAGCCGTCCGGGAAATAGCCGCTGTAGCCGTTGACGATGCGCCTGCCGTGCAACCCGGCGTAGTAGACGTAGCGCAGATCCCAGGCGGCATCGCCGAAGGGCAGTTCCATCACCACGGTTTCGGCCGGCATCGCGAGCAGATGCCGGTAGGCCAGCGGCCCCTCGTTGAGCCGATGCACGGCCGCCCACGGCATCGCGTAGCGCGGACCGGTGTCCCAGTTCAGGTTGACCGGCATCGGCACCGCGTACGACTCGGCGAGGAACGCCGCCGCCACGACCGCGAGCGCCGCGCTGCCGTAGCGCCACCGCCCCAGGCGCGCCAGCGCGTATCCCCCGAGCGCCGCGAGCAGGCAGCCGGCCACCATGCCGAAACGGGCCGGCACCCGCAGACCGGCGTAGCCTGGTACGTGGAAGAAGAACCACTCGTAGAGGCCGGCGCCGACGATGGCGCGGCCGCCGGCGCGGGGCACCGGACCCAGTGACATGACGACGGCGAAGGTCAGGGCCAGCAACAGCCATGGCGTGACGTCGCCGGCGCGCGCGCGAAGCGCCAGACGCAGCCGGGGCGACAGCCACAGCGTGAGCGCGAAAGCGATGACCGCGTACTCAACGGGTCGCCGTGCGCTCGTCGCCCGCAGGAGCAGTCCGCCAACCTCCCACGTCATGCCGCCGGTCACCGCGATGACGCCCGACACCACCAGCATGCCCGCCGCTGCGACGAGCAGGCGGCCGGCCAGGCGTTCGCGTGACGCCTGGGTCGGCGTCTCGACGCGCGTGGCGTACACCCGGCGCACCCAGAGCGCCGCGGCCACCATCCCGGTCAGCACCGGGATCACGCCCGGAAAAATGCCGCCCTCGGGCTGGGGGTAGCGATGGAGCACCGGGCCCCAGAGGTACAGCTGCGGCGGCGCGTGGCCGTAGGTGAAGAGGTCGGCTGAGAATGCGGTCAGCTCTTCGAGCGGCCGCGTGTGGCCAAACAGCGCCTGTGCACGTGCGTAGGGCAGCAGGAACGGGAGGGCGGCGCCGGCTGACGCCGCGCCGGCGATCGCGACGTCGGTCCACGTGCGCCAGTGACGCGCCCGTCCGCGCGCCACGATCTCCCAGATGACATAGCCCGCCAGCACCGGCGCGAAATAGAACAGGTAGTAACCGGTCGAGAGTGCCTGGACGAGAAAAGCCCCGGCGGCGCCGGCCAGCGGCAGACGCCGTCCGGTGTCGAAATACCGGCGGAAGCCGTAGAGCGCAAACGGCATCCACTGCGACGACAGCGTGTGGAGATGCGGGAAGTTGCCGAGCCGGTACGGAAAGAATGCATAGAACAGCCCGGCGACGAAGGCGCCGCGGGCACTACCCGTCAGCTCGCGCACGAACAGGAACATGCCCAGCCCTGACAAGGCGAACGTGGCGAGAAACACCGTGTTGTAGGCCAGCACGATGTTGCCGGTCGCAAGGTAGAGCGGCAGGCCCTGCAGGGCCTGGGGCACGAAGTGCTCGCTGAAGGTGAGTGCGAGCGGTGTCGGATGGAAGAAGTTGATGTTCCAGAGGTCCGCGAAGGGCATGGCCCCCTGCGCGAGGGCCATGACACCCTCCGACACCCAGGCCATCACGCCCATCACGAGCAGCGCGTCGCCGAGGTCGGCCGGCACGTCGCGGCCGAGGCCCCGCGCAATGGGCCACGTCATCACGACGGTGAGCACGACGTAGCCGGCGAAGGCGGCCAGCGTCTGGCCGCCGCGCCCGCGCAGGGGCAGGGGCACCAGCTCAGGCCTGCGTGAACTCCCGCGCGAAGTCGGCCACCTCGTCGTAGATCGACGAGAGTTCGGCCGGCGAGGCGAGGAAGACGATGCGGAAGTATCCGCCGTCGGCGGGCAGGCCGAAGCCCGAGCCATGCACGCACAGGATGCCTTTGGCGCGCAGCAGGCCGAGCACGAAGTCTTCGTCGGTCTTGCCCGGCGGCAGCGCCACCTGTGGCATCGCGTAGAAGGCGGCCTGGGGCGCCACCACGTTCATGCCGGGCATGGCGTTGAAGCGCGCGGTCGTGAGCTCGGCGCGCAGCTTGAGCTCGCGGCGGAACGCGACCTGGTGCGAGCGGTCGCCGGTGAGCGCCGCCGTCACGGCGTATTGCATCGGGCCGGGGCTGCACAGCCGCCCGTCGGCGAGCTTCTTGATGGCGGCCAGCGCCTCGTCGAGGCGCGGCGTGGCGCCTACCGCCATCCAGCCGGCGCGCCAGCCGGGCGCGAGATACGCCTTCGAGAGCGAGGAGTAGGAGATGATCGGCGCATCCGGCGCGAGTGCGGCCATCGGCGGCACCGGACCCGCGAAGCCGAGATCGCCGTAGACCTCGTCGGCGAGGATGACCAGCCCGCGCTCCACCGCGAAGTCGATGAGCTGGCGGCGCAGCGCCTCGGGATAGATCGCGCCGGTCGGGTTGTTCGGGTCGATGAGCACGAGCGCGCGCGTCTTCGGCGTGATGGCGCCGGCCATGTGCTCGAGGTCGGGCAGCCAGCCGCGGGTCGGATCGGTGCGGTAGTAGACGGGGTTGGCGCCGATCTTCGCCAGCACGGCCGTGTAGAGCGGATAGGTCGGCGACGGCACCAGGACGTCGTCGCCTTCGTCCACGATCGCGGTCAGCGCCAGCTCGATGCCTTCGGAGGTGCCCGACGTGATGAGCACCCGGTCGGGGGAAACCGGCACCCCGCGGGCGCTGAAGTCCGCGGCGGCGGCCTCGCGGGCCGAGGCGATGCCGGCCGAGGCGGTGTAGCCGTTGTGGCCGTCGCGCATGGCCTTCGCCGCGGCCTCGATGAGGTGCGGCGGGGTCAGGAACCCGAAGGCATTCGGGTCGCCGATGTTCAGGTAGCGCACCGTCATGCCGGTCGCTTCCACCTTCTTCGCCTCGGCCACCACCTGGCGGATCGCGTAGGTGAAGCGGTGGACGCGACTGGCGGCGCGAATAGAGGTGGTCGTGGTGGTCATGGCGACCGAGATCTTAACAGTGGGGGCCCGGCCGCGCTCGTCGTTGCGCGGATGTGCAGAATCGCGCAGTTTCCAGACCGTGTTGCCCCCCGGCACTCGGGAGCCTTTTACATGGTGTGTGTAAGTCTTACCGCTTCTCGGTAGCCGGTTGGCCCTCCAGAGACGAGCAAAGGCGAGGAACTACTTTGTTTTCAACACTTAATGAGAATGGCACAGGGGTTGTAGTGGGGGAAGGCATGCAGCGGGCAGTGATTGCCTCCCTCGTCGCCCTGCTGGCGGTTCCGGCTTACGGCCAGACGACGGCCACGCCGGTCATAGAGGACCAGCCCTCCGGAGTGTTCCGGTCGGGAGTGGACCTCGTCACCGTCAGCGCGACCGTTCGCGACCGGCGCGGACGGGCGGTGGCTGACCTGACGGCAGCCGACTTCGAGGTGCTCGACCGGGGCCTGCCCCGGCGGATCACCGAGTTCCGCACCGAGGCGGCGCCGGTGAGCGTCGCGATTCTGTTCGATGTCAGCGGCAGCATGGACGTGGCGTCCAGATCGCTTGCTGCCAAGTTTGCGGCCAATCACGTGCTCTCCTGGTTGGAGCATGGCCGCGACGAAGCCGCGCTGTTTGCTTTTGACAGCCGGCTGCACGAGGTGGCCCCGTTTACGGTCGATACGCGTGCCCTGCAAGGTGCGCTGGGGGAGGTCGATCCGTTCGGGGCCACTTCGCTGCACGATGCCATCGCCGATACGGCACGGAAGATCCACGAGCGGAGCAACACCCGCCGCGCGATCATCGTGCTCACCGACGGCATCGACACCGCCAGCCGGCTCACGCCGGCGGAAGTTTCGGGCATCGCGAGCGAGATCGACGTGCCCGTCTACGTGATTGCGGTCGTGCTTCCCATCGACAACCCGGACGAGAACGGCCGTCCGCAGGCCGAGACCGCGGCGTCGGTGGGCACGATTCGAGAGCTTGCGGCGTGGACGGGGGGCGAGCTGTTCTACGCGAGCACGCCGTCGGACACGAGCAAGGTGGCCAGGCAGGTCGTGCGCGAACTGCGTCAGCAGTATCTGATCGCGTTCGAGCCCGGCACGGGGCCCGGATGGCACCCGATTGAAATTCGGACGACCAAGAAGAACCTGACGGTGCGGGCGCGCGGCGGCTACGTAGCCGCCGCCCGCAGTCGGAGCAACGAGTTCTAGTGGCCCTGGAAATCCACTAGCCAGCAGAAAGAACGTCTCAGGAGGACCCTACTATGAAGAAGTCATTGTTCGTCGTCAGCTGCTTTGCCGTAACTCTCGCCGTGGCGCCGGCGTGCGCGACCAAGAAGTTCGTGCGCACCGAAGTCGGTCAGGTCAATGAGAAGGTGACCACCCTCGGCAAGTCGCTCGAAGAGACGCAGGAACGCGTCCGTGTCGCCGAGACCAAGATCGGTGAAGTCGACACCAAGGCCGTGCAGGCCGGACAGGCCGCGCAGACCGCCGACAAGAACGCGATGGTTGCGCAGCAGACCGGCACCCAGGCGATGGAAGTGGGCAAGCAGGCCGTGGCCAAGGTGGACGCCGTTGAAGCGTCGACCAAGAAGCTCATCTTCGAAACCGTCCTGACCGACGACCAGGCCAAGTTCAAGAGCGGCATCGCGAAGCTCTCGGACGAAGCCAAGGCGGCCCTCGATGCGATGGTGGCGCAGGTGAAGTCGCAGAAGTCGGCCATCTGGGTGGAAATCGAAGGCCACACCGACTCGGCCGGCCCTGCCACCTTCAACGAGCAGCTCGGCCTGGCGCGCGCCGAAGCCGTGAAGCGTTACCTCTACGAGCAGCACCAGGTGCCGCTGCACAAGATGAACGCCATCAGCTTCGGTGAAGAGAAGCCGGTGCAGGACAACAAGTCGCGCGACAACCGCTCGCAGAACCGCCGCGTGGTCATCAAGGTGCTCGCGTAACGAGCACCACAGCACTGGTGCTCGCTGCGCGAGCACGGGGCTAGGGGCTGGGGGCTAGGGCTCACCAGTGTCACGCTACCGGCCGGTGAGGCTTGCGCCTCACCGGCCGTTTGTTTTTGGCAGGAGGCTGGAATTCGTTCTGGCGAGCCCCCAGCCCCTTCCCTGCCGCGCGAGCGTCAGCGTGGCGGCAGCTGGTAGAGCCACGCCCCATCTGCGTTCCCGACCACACGGGCGCCCTGGGCCTCGAGCCACGCCCGGACATTGGTGCCGGTGTCGTCGGGCCATGCGCGCGTGTGCACCACCACGTGCGTGGCAGCGCCGAGCGCTCGCCAGGTGGCCGACGGGTCGGCCAGCGGCGCTGAAAGCGACGCCCGTCGTGCCAGGTAGCTCGGGGGCAGCACGCCGCTGTAGCCGTTCAGCGTGCGCCGCCGATGGGCGTTCGTGAAGAACGTGTAGCGGATCTCGTAGCCCAGATCGCCGAACGGCAGTTCGGCCAGCACGGCGTCGGCAGGGGTGGTCGCCACGAAGCGGTAGATGGGCGGCGTGGGGGCGGCCGGACGCAGGTAGGGCGGCGGTGCCGAGAGCGGCGCGACGTTGAGCGCGCCATCGATCGGAAAGGGACCCTGCCAGCCCGTGCGGGTCACCAGCGCGACGGCGACGGCGACGCCCACCACCGCCAGCCGCCAGCGCGCCAGCCACGCGGCGCCGAACCCCGCCAGCAGCGACAGCAGCGTCGCGGCGATGGCGACGAACCGGTGCGGCACCCGCAGGCCTTCGAATCCCGGCACGTAGCTGCGCAGCAGCAGGTAGGGGCCGGGATACGCCTCGCCCTCGATGCGGATGGCCGGGCCGAACGACAGCAGCAGGGCCACCGCCGCCAGCGCCAGCAGGGCGAGGCGGGCCCGGCGCGACACCTGGTCGCGCGCGGCCGGGACCAGCGCGCCGACCACACCGAGCGCGACGAGCGGTGCGAGCCACGGCAGGGCCTGACCGTAGGCGGCGAGGGTGGCCGAGTTCGCACTGGTCTCCTCGAGTGAGCGCGAGAAGCCGAGCTCGCGGCCGACGGCGAGATAGCGCAGCACCACCGGCAGCACGGCGCCGACCGACACGATGCCGGCGCCGACGACACCAGCCCACGTGCGCGCATCCCTCAGCCGGCGATGTCGTGTCAGCGACCACAGGGCGAACGCCGCCGTGAACGGCGCGCAGTAGGCCATCAGGTAGCTCGACGACAGGTGCAACGCGACCAGTGAGGCGGTGGCGCCCGCCAGCGCCCGCCGCGAGCCGGTGGCGATGAAGACCTCGAGCCCCCACAGCCCGAACAGCCACCAGTGGATCGAGAGGATCTGCAGGTGGCTGAGCGCCCAGAACGTGCGGTAGTCGTTCAGCGTGCACAGGATCGCGGCGACGACGCCGGCGAGGTGCCGCCCCGACAGCCGCACCGCGAGACCATGCGCCGCCACCGCCGTGAGCGTCATCGTGGCCAGGTAGACGACGTTGTAGCCGACCAGGGGATTGCGCGTCGCCCACCACAGCGGCAGCGCCTGGACGGCCTGCGCGAGGAAGTGGTCGGAGTAGGCGAGAGTGGATGTCTCGGGCGCGAAGATCGGCGCATCCCACATCGCGCTCCACGCCGCGAGGTCGCCGCCGAGCACCGCCATCAGGTGACCCGCGACCCAGGCCATCACCCACGACACGAACGCCGGATCGCCGTAGTCGCCGGCCAGCGAGGTGTCGAGGCGGATGACGAGCGGCCAGGTGATCCAGAGGCTCAGCGCCGCGTAACCGGCAACGACGAGGCCGGCCCGGACCCGGGGCCGGCTCGGGTGCAGCATGGCGCAGCTACCGCTTCGTGGCCAGCACCAGCAGCGACATGCCGAAGCCCGGCGGGTTGTTCTCTTCGAGCTTCAGCAGCGGCATGATCCACCTGAACGCGGCGAGCTGGCCTTTGGGCAGCACCCGGCGCTTGAGCAGGCGCGAGTTGAGCCACCAGCCGGCGACGCCCAGGCGGTTGAGGAAGCGGATGTCCTGCACGTCGAAGCCGCAGTCGGTGACCAGCTGTTGGAGCCCGGCCTTGTCGTAGCGGCGAAAGTGCAGCAGCGCCTCGTCGAGGGTGCCGTAGAGCGACGGCATCGATGGCACGAGCAGCACCATCTTCCCACCCGGATCCAGCACCGAGGCGAAGTCCACCAGGGTGGCGCGGTCGTCCTTGATGTGCTCGAGCACGTTCATGCACACGATCGAGTCGATGCGTTCGGCGCGCAGATCGGCGCGGTCGGCGTCCGACAGCGGGAACGAGAACGAGGCCACGCGCACGTGGGCCTTGTCTTCGAAGCGGCGGCGCAGCTCGCGCAAGTAATGCGACTCGATATCGGAGGCGATGACGCGTTCGCGGTCGGCGAAGTAGCGCGTCTGGTTGCCCACGCCCGACCCGACCTCGAGGACGCGGCGGCCGAGGAAGGCGTCGAAGCGGTCGTGCAGCCATTTGTTGTAGGCCGTGAGGCCGGCCATGCGGCGCAGCGTGCGGGCCCCCACATCGTCGGCCGGCGCTTCCCAGCGGGCGAAGCGGACCAGCGTGAAGACGGCCTTGAAGGCGTCCTTGAGGCCGATCTTCTTGCCCTCTTCGTAGGTGCGGCCGTTGTAGGAGATCGGCACTTCGAAGATGCGGGCGCCCATGCGGGCGACCTTGCAGGTGATCTCGGGCTCGATGCCGAAATCGCGTGACTGCAGATCGAGGCGCTGGGCGATGTCACGCACGAAGACCTTGTAGCAGGTCTCCATGTCGGTGAGGTTGAGGTCGGTGATCGCGTTCGAGAGCAGCGTCAGCAGGCGGTTGCCGATCGAGTGCCAGAAATACAGCACCCGGTGGCCGCTGCGCGTGCCGAGAAAGCGCGAGCCGTAGACCACGTCGGCCTTACCGTCGAGGATGGGCTTGAGCAGATACGGGTATTCGGTGGGGTCGTATTCGAGGTCGGCGTCCTGGATGAGCACCAGGTCGCCGGTGGCGTCGCGGAAGCCGCGCGCGACAGCCGCGCCCTTCCCTTGATTCACCGGCTGCAGCAGCACCCGCACGCCGCCCTTGCCGTCGAGTTCGGCCAGGATGTCGCGGGTGCCGTCGGTCGACCCGTCATCGACGATGAGGAGTTCGAGGCCGACCGGGCCGAGATCGACGGCCTGGACCCGGGCCACGATCTCGCGAATCGTGGCCCGCTCGTTGTAGCAGGGCATGACGACCGTGAGCGTCATTCAGCCCACGAGTATACGTGGGCCGGGGCCGAAAATCAGCGGGGGGTGGCGGCCGGCGGCGACCAGCGGGCGAAGCGCAGCAGCGTGTAGACGGCCTTGAAGGCGTCCTTGAGGCCGATCTTCTTGCCCTCGTCGTAGGTGCGGCCGTTGTAGGAAATCGGCACTTCGAAGACGCGGGCGCCCATGCGGGCGACCTTGCAGGTGATCTCGGGCTCGATGCCGAAGTCGCGCGACTGCACGTCGAGCCGCTGCGCGATGTCACGCACGAAGACCTTGTAGCAGGTCTCCATGTCGGTGAGGTTCAGGTCCGTGATCGCGTTGGAGAGCAGCGTCAGCAATTTGTTGCCGACCGAGTGCCAGAAGTAGAGCACGCGATGGCCACCCTGGGCGCCGAGGAAGCGGGAGCCGTAGACGACGTCGGCCTTGCCGTCGAGAATCGGGCGGAGCAGCAGCGGATACTCCTGCGGGTCGTACTCCAGGTCGGCGTCCTGGATGATGACCAGGTCGCCGGTGGTCTCGCGGAACCCGCGCGCGACGGCCGCGCCCTTGCCTTGATTCACCGGCTGCAGCAGCACCCGCACGCCGCCCTTGCCGTCGAGCTCGGCCAGGATGTCACGGGTGCCGTCTTTCGAGCCGTCGTCGACAATCACGATCTCGAGCGACACGTCGCCGAGGTCGACCGCCTGCACCTGCGCGACGATCTCGCGGATGGTGGCCCGCTCATTGTAGCAGGGCATGACGACGGAGAGCTTCATTCCGTCGACGAGTATACCCGCCGCCAGCGGCACGGCCGGGGGGGCGCCGTGACCTGCGCCTTCGCGGGCCACGGCGATTCCACCTGCGAAGAACCTACGGGGTGACGGTCAACTGGCCGCGCGTCTCACCGCCCGGATTCACCGCGCTGTGAATGTTCACGTAGACCTGACCGCCGACCAGCGCCTGGATGAAGTCCTCCCAGGTGCGGATGCCCTGGTCGGCCCGTGGGATCAGGGCCGACTGCGCCACCGTGCCGCTGAGGGTGAAGTCGTTGGAGATGTTGGCGGGCGGCGACAGGTTCACGACCACCGGACCGCCAGCGCCCGGACCGCCCACGTGGAAGTGGCCGCCCACTGCGCCGCTCGGGAGGTTGAAGACATCGACTCTGTAGGTCACCGACTGGGTCGCCAGGTTCACGAACACCTCGGCGGTGCCGGTGGCGCCGGTCACGACGACGGCGGGCGTTTCGTTCGAGCCTGAGAGCACCGCCGTCAGCCGGATCGTCTGCGCGCTCGCCAGGGCGCTCGTGCCGAGCACCAGGGCCGTCGCGGCCACCACATTCATCATCACTCGTCGCATGGGAAGCTCCTTTGCCGACGTCCTCACGCGGACCTCGGGCAGGCTGGGAATGATCGCACGATTCGCGCCAGCGCCGAGCGCGGCAATTCGTCGCATATTCGGGCCACGTCGCCTGCGGCGGCGCTTCGCGCTTACGCGCCCCGAAACGCCTTACGCGGACCGTAAACGGCTGATGGCGGCCGTCAGTGCGGCGAGGCGGCCGACTTGAGCATCTTCTCGAGCTGCCCGAGCCGTTCGTTGCTGCCAAGCAGCGCCAGCGTGTCGCCCTGCTGCACCACGTCGTCGGGGCCGGGCGACACGGTGGTGAAGTCGCCGTGCCCGGTCTTCGACGTGCGCTTGATGGCGATGGTGGTCAGCCCGAAGCGCGCCCGCAGGCCGATGTCGCGCAGCGTCTTGCCGTAGAACTCGACCGGCGCCGGCACTTCCACGATCGAGAAGTCGCCCGACAGCTCGATGTAGTCGAGCACGTTGGGAATGACGAGGCTGTGCGCGATGCGCACCGCCATTTCGCGTTCGGGGAACACGACCCGCGAGACGCCAAGTTTCTCGAGGATGCGGCCGTGGAGCGGCGTCACCGCCTTGGCGACGATGTTCTCGATGCCGAGTTCCTTCACGAGCGTCACCACGAGCAGGCTCGACTCGATGTTCTCGCCGATGGAGACGACCGCCACGTCCACGTCCTGGATGCCGGCGGCGCGCAGGGCGCGCTCGTCGGTGGCGTCGAGCTTGACCGTCTGCGAGACCTGATCGGCGAGCGCCGTCACCCGGTCGTCATCGCCGTCGATGCCGATCACCTCGTGTCCGAGCTGCGACAGGGTGGTAGCCATCGCGGCGCCGAAGCGCCCGAGGCCGATCACTGCGAACGTCCGTTTGGCCATGGTGTCTACCCGACGAGAATCTTGCCTTCCGGATATCGGATCTTCGCCTGCGCGGCGCCCCGGCGCGCCACCGCGATGGCGAGGGTGAGCGGGCCCAGCCGCCCGATGAACATCATCAGCATGATGAGCACTTTGCCGACCGGCGAGAAAAACGCCGACAGGCTCACCGGCGCGCCGTTTTCACCCATCGACAGGCCCACGGTGCCGAAGGCCGAGGTGGTCTCGAAGAGGGTCTTCGTCAGGTCGCGTCCTTCGGTGAGCAGCAGCAGCCACGCCACCGAGTTCATGGTGACGAACGCGATGAGCGACAGAAAGAACGCCTTGGCGACCAGTTCCGGCGCCAGGCGCCGCTTGAAGAGCACGGTGTCGCTTTCGCCACGCACCGTCGCCCACAGCGCCGCCAGCGTGATCGAGAAGGTGGAGGTCTTGACGCCGCCGCCGGTGCTGCCGGGCGAGGCGCCGATGAACATCAGCCCCATCATGACGAAGAGCGACGGCACCGTCATGGCACCGATGTCGAGCGTGTTGAAGCCGGCGGTGCGCGTCGTGACCGACTGGAAGTAGGCCGCCAGCACCTTCTCGCCGATCGGCAGGCCGGCGAGCGTGCGTGGATTGTTCCACTCGAGCGCCAACAGCAGCAGCGTGCCCCCGGCAAGCAGCGCGACGGTTGCCACCACGACCAGCCGCGTATGCACCGACAGCTTCACCGTGCGCCGATGGCGTGACAGCAGCTCCGCCCACACGAAGAACCCCAGGCCGCCGGCGATGATGAGGGTCGTGATGACGAGGTTTACGACAAGGTCGCCGCGCCACGACATCAGGTTGTCGCTCCACAACGCGAAACCGGCGTTGTTGAAGGCCGAGACCGCATGGAAGAGTCCGTACCAGAGCGCCGTGCCGAGCCCGAGCGAGGACGACCACCACAGGCCGAGGATGAGGGCGCCGGTCAGCTCGAAGGCCAGCGTCAGCTTCAGCACCGTGCCGGCGAAGCGCACGAGGCCCTCCATGTCGTGCGCGTTCAATGCCTCCTGCAGCGTGATGCGCTCCTGCAGCGTGACGCTGCGGCCCAGGGCCGCAACGAGCACCGTGCTCACCGTCATGTAGCCGAGCCCGCCGGCCTGCACCAGCAGCAACAGGATGACCCGGCCGGTGAGCGACAGATCGGTCGAGATGTCCACCGCGGCCAGGCCGGTCACGCAGACCGCCGACACCGACATGTAAAACGCGTCGAGGATGGCCACCTGGCGGCCCTCTGCCGCCGAGATCGGCAGGGCGAGCAGCAGGCCGCCTACGGTGATGATTCCGAGGAAGCTGAGCGCGAGATACTGCGAAGGCGAGAGCGGGCGCCGGCGGGGCACGGGCGATTGTCCTCTACTTGGGGGCTGGGGGCTAGGGGCTGGGGGCTGGGGCGCGTCAGGCGGTCTCGCCGCCGGGGTGATTCAATCTCGCGCTGTCTCGCTGTCTCGCTGTCTCGCTGTTCCGCCGTCCCGCTACTTCAGCGCGGCGAGGTCGAAGTCGCCGCTGCCGAGCGTGCGGGTGCCGTCTCTCACCACCACCTGGTAGCGGCCGCGGGCGAGCGGCCCGGCGTCGAAGCGGGCCTGCACCCAGGCGCCCGTCATCGGCTCGCTGCCGGTGATGACCGGCACGTAGGGCGGCGGGAAGGGCCACCACGGCGCGTCCATCGGCGGCGGATCCCAGAACAGGCCGTAGCGCGGGCGGCGATCCGCGCCTTCAGCCGACCTCGCCACCTGCGTGCCGGCGCCGTCGAGCGGCACCAGCTGCACTTCCACCGCCGGCACCCCCACGTAGTTGTTCTGCGGGTGGAACTGGAGTTCGACGATGACTTCGAGCAGGCCGCGCCAGGGTTTGAGCGCGTCGGTCATCTGGCGCACGCCGTAGCTGCGATCCAGGATTCGCATCTTCTCTTCCACGAGCAGCACGACGCGCCGGTACTCGGAGACGAGCGAGATGCGCCGCACGGCGTCGCCGGGCGTGCGGAAGTAGCCGTTGTGGAAGGTGCGCCGCTCGTCGCGCGTCGCCTGGCGGGCGAAGATGATGGCCTGGTCGACGGCCTCGGCGTCGAGATGGGCCTGGATCGCCCGGGCCGGCACGCCGGCGCCCGGCCACGTGGCCAGCAGCGCGACGGCGCATGCCATCGTCGTTCGGCAGAGCCCGGTCCGCATGACGGCTCCGAGAATACCGCGACCGGATACCATGCGGTCAGGCCCGGCCCCGGCCGGAGGAGGATTCTGCACGTGAACCTGGATGGACGAGCTGCCCTCATCACCGGCGGCGCCCGCATGGGCGAGGCCATTGCCAGCCGGCTGGCGGCCGGCGGCGCCGATGTCGCCTTCGTGTACCGCGCCTCGGCGGAATCGGCCGAGCGGGCGGCCGCGGCCGTGCGCGCCACCGGTCGCCGCGCGCACACGCTGCGCGCCGATCTGGCTGATCCGCTCGACTGCAGCGCTACGGTCAACGAGGTGGCGGCCACCTTCGGCCGGCTCGACATCGTGGTGAACATGGCGTCGATGTACCAAGCGGTGCCCTTCGACCAGCTCGATGCCGCTCACTGGGACCGGCAGCTGGCGGTGGACCTGCGGGCCGCGTTCCTCATCAGCATCGCGGCCGTGCCGCACATGCGGGCGGCGGCGGGCGGCGGGCGCATCATCAATTTCACCGACTGGATCGCGGCCAGCGGCCGGCCGCGCTATCAGGGTTTCGTCCCCTACTACGTGGCCAAGGCCGGCGTGAAGGCCCTCACCGAAGCGATGGCCCTGGAATTGGCCGCCGACGGCATCCTCGTCAACGCGGTGGCACCGGGTCCGATCGTCGCGCCGCCGGGAACGTCCGCCGAAGAGCACGCCGCCGTCGAGCAGGCCACGCCGCTCGGGCGCTGGGGCGGCGAGGCCGAAATCGCCAAGGCCGTCGCGTTCTTCTGCGAAAGCGACTTCGTGACCGGCGAGACCGTCCGTGTGGACGGCGGCCGGCATGTGAATTAGCCGTGTCAGGAGCCACCATGTCCCGTTCACCGCATTCCCGTCGGGCCTTCCTTGCCAGCGTCGGCACCGGTGCGGTCGCCGGCGCGCTGCAGGCCACCCCCGCGTTCGCCCAACCCGCCGCCCCGGCCCCGCCCACGCTCGACGCCACGGCGCAACTGCTCAAGGCGCTGTCCGAAGCGCCGGGGCCGTCGGCCTTCGAAGAGGATGTGCGCCGCCTGGTCGTCGCCGAGTTCACCGCGCTCGGCGCCGCCATCGATTACGACGGCCTGGGGTCGGTGCTGGCGACGCTGCCAGGCGCCGCCACCGGGCCGCGCGTCATGGTCACCGCGCACATGGACGAAGTGGGCCTGATGGTGCAGCACATCACGGCTGACGGGTTCATCCGCGTCAAGACGCTCGGCGGGATCCTCGAGCAGGCGCTGCCGGATCAGCGCTGGACGATCCTGGGGCGCCAGGGTCCGGTCGTCGCCATCAGCGGCCTGCGGACCACGCACGTCCTTCCGCCAGCACAGCGCGGCGTCGTGTGGTCGCTCGACGACACCTTCCTCGATGTCGGCGCCTCGTCGCGCGAGGAGGTGGAGCGCATGGGCATCCGGCCCGGCGACGGGATCGCCCCGAAGAGCGACTTTCTGGTGATGCCGAATGGCCGCTACGCGGGCAAGGCGTGGGATGACCGCGTCGGCCTGGGCGTGATGATCGCAGCCGCGCGCCGCATCCGCGCCGAGCGCCTGCCGATGCCGGCGCAGATCGTGTGGGTGGCCACCACTCAGGAAGAGATCGGCCTGCGCGGCGCCCAGACGGCGGTCGAGAAGGCGCGGCCCGACCTCGGCATCTCAATCGAGGCCGGCGTGTCGGCCGACTATCCGGCCATCGGTCCGACCCAGGCGCAGGAGCGGCTCGGTGAGGGACCCGGCATCTTCCTGCTCGACAGCTCGATGATCCCGAATCGCAAGCTTCGCGACTTCTTCTTCGACGTGGCGCAGCAGGCGAAGATCCCGCTGCAACCGAACGTGCTCACCGGCTACGGCGAAGACGGCGCCGAGATCCAGCGTTACGACAGCGGACGCCCCACGGTGAACATGACCGTGCCAACGCGCTATCTCCACGGGCATACGGGCGTCATCCAGCGCTCGGACTTCGACGGCGCCGTGGCGCTGCTGCTGCAGGTGCTCACGCGCCTCGACGCGACGACGGTGGCGCAACTGGCCAGCTTCGCCCCGTAACAGCCGGGCTTGACAATAGATGTTACAACATCTATTGTCGTGGCATGGTCACGCCGCTTCATGTCGAGCTGCAGCAGGCCCGGCCCTGGGATCTCATCGAGGAAGAGGTGCATGTGAGCATCGCCCGCACCGCGGCCCTGCTCGAACGGGCCGTGGCGCAGACGCTCAAGCCGCACGGCCTCACGCCCACGCAGTACAACGTGCTGCGCATCCTGCGGGGCGCCGGCACCGAGGGCCTGTGCCGCAACGAAGTCGGGGCCAGGCTCATCACGCCGGTGCCCGACGTGACGCGTCTGCTCGACCGGATGGCCGAGATGCAGCTCATCGAGCGTGAGCGCTCCGACGCCGACCGCCGGCTCGTCCGCACCTTCCTGACGCCGAAAGGACTGGCGCTCGTGAACGGGCTCGACGACGAACTACGCGCCGGCCACAGGCAGCGCTTGACTAAGCTCGACCGCAAGGACCTGACCCAGCTCGTCACGACGCTGGCCGAAGTCCGAGCCGGGATTTAAGCCCTGTAACCGCCGCAGGGTCTCGTGCGTCCAAGTAAGTGTTTAAACAAATTTAGTTACAACCACCACCAACAGGAGACTCCAATGACCACCGCTACCGCCGTCCGCACCTTCGCCATCGACAAGACCCACTCGGAAGCTGCCTTCCAGGTCCGCCACCTCATCACCAAGGTCCGCGGGCGCTTCACCGACTTCTCCGGCGTCATCGAGTTCAACGCCGACCAGCCCTTGGAGTCGAAGGTCGGCTTCGCGATCCAGGCCACCAGCATCGACACCAACACGCCCGATCGCGATGCGCACCTGCGCTCCGACGATTTCTTCGCGGTGGACAAGTTCCCGACGATCAACTTCGAGAGCACCGGCATCACCGCCACCGGCGGCAGCGACTACAAGGTCGCGGGCGACCTGACGATGCGCGGGGTCACCAAGGCCATCGTGATCCCGGTGACGCTGCTGGGCACGGCGGTTGACCCCTGGGGCAACGAGAAGCTGGCGTTCGAGGGTGAGGTGACGATCAACCGTAAGGACTACGGCCTCAACTGGAACGCGGCGCTCGAGGCCGGCGGCTTCCTGGTGGGCGACGACGTGAAGATCAGCCTGACGATTCAGGCTGCGGCCGCGAAGTAAGCAACGGTAGGGAACGGGGACTGCCCCTATTCTGGCTCGACCCAGAATAGGGACAGTCCCCCGTATGCCCTACCGGCCTTTCAGCGTGACCCGCTGGACGCGCCAGTTGGTGAGCTCGCCGACCAGCAGTTCGGTGTCGCTGCGGCAGTCGAGCGAGTTGGCGAGGCCGAACTGCTTGGGCATCTTGCCGGCGCTGCCGAACCTGCCGACGACGGTGCCGTCGAGCGTCACTTTGAAGATGGCCGCGTCTTCCATCCCGTCGGCGTCGCCGGCGTGCGAGATGAACAGGTGCTGCGTCGCACCCTTGGTGATGCACATCGCCAGCGGCGTGCCGACGTTGCCGAACTGATTGAGCACCTTGCCGTCGCCGTCGAACTCCTGGATCCGGCGATTGCCGTAGTCGGCCGCGTAGACGTTGCCCTTCGCATCGATGGCCAGCGCCTTCACGCCGCGGAACTCGCCCGGTTGTGAGCCGGTCGCGCCCCACTGAAGGATGAAGCGCCCTTCCTTGTCGAACTTCGCAATGCGGTTGTTGGCGCCCATGCCGTCGGCGATGTAGATGTTGCCGGCCGCGTCCCACGCCACGTCCGACGGACGGAAGAACGTCGACCCCGGATTGCCCTCACCGGGCCGCCGCGCCGCGGCGCCGCCGGGCCCCCCGGGCCCACCACCCCCGGGTCCACCAGCCGCTGGCGCGCCAGCCACCGGCGGCGGCGGACGCACCGGCATGGTCTCCGGCTTCCGGCCGAGCACGAGCGCCACGCGGCCTTCGGTGTCGAACTTCACCACCTGATTGGCGCCGGCGTCGATGGTCCACACGTTGTCCTGCGGATCCACGCGCAGGCCGATGGCCGCGTTGAACCCGTAGACGTCCTGCCCGAGTTCACGCACGAACTTGCCGTTCGGGTCGAACTGGAAGAGCCGCGAGCCGTTGCGGTAGAAGCGATGAGCTTCGGCGTGCTTCGCGTCTTCGGGCGCGCCGTCGAACACGATCTGCCCGCCGCGCTCGCCGGGGCCGGGCCCCATGTCGATCAGGCGGTCGGCGGCCAGCATCACGGCCGGGTCGTGCTCGACCACCAC
>JANNIB010000286.1:0-3343 GCA_031404695.1 Acidobacteriota bacterium | reverse complement strand
CGCCGCGCCGGACGGCCACAGGATGTGCTGGATATCGCGCAGTTACAGGACATTCAGAGGCGTCTCGGATAGATTGCGCCCGAAATCTATTTGGTCCCCGGCGCGATCTAGCGCAGGAAGTCGGCGACGTAGAAGACGAAGACGACCTTGTCCTGGACGGCGCTGCCCTGGTCCTGTGCCGCGAAGGTCGCGAGGCGCGTGCCGTCCGGATGCAGATCGTATCCGCTGTTGCCGGCGCGAGACCCCCGGATGCCCGTCGGCGACCAGAGCTGCGGCTTGTCCGCGCGGAAGGAATCTCCCACGACGACGTACGGCGCAGACATGACCTGTTGTTGAGGGTTCCGGAACAGCAGCTCGTGGGTGGTGATGGACCACAGCGGATAGGTGCCGCCTTCCGTTGTCCAGGCCCGACCTCATGGTGCTGCAGCTGTGGTCCCGCAATCGCCAGGACGAGCCACAAGGCGTGTTCAGCCACACTACCGCACTCACCCTGCACGACCTGTCAGACGCCATGCCAGCCAAGGTCGACATGACGGTGCCGCCGGGGTTCCGCCGCATGGCTGCCATCCCGGGCGTGCTACGCCTCCATCGAGCGAGCGTACCCAAGCGAGACGCAGAAACCATTGAGGGCGTCCGCGTCACCACGCCACTGCGCACCCTCATTGACGTGATCGTCGACGGTGCGCTCGCGCCGGAAGTGCTCGTGCAGGCCGTGGACCAGGCCATCCGGCGCGGGCTTGTGCGGCGCAAGCAGTTCGACGCAGCCGACGTGAGCACGCGCGCACGACAGCGCGACTTCTCGACCGCGCACGCCGTGACCAGGTCAGCCAGAACCTCGACCTGACCGTTTCGAACCAGCGGCGACAACTCGGCGGCGGACCCGCGCCCTACGCGCCCGCTCTTCCGGCAACTGTCGGAGCGTCGGCGAGGGCTGCCGTCGTGCACAAAGCCGGTGCACGTGACCGCTCTCAGGCCGAAGCCGCGAGCGATGCCAGGCGCTTCAACATGTCGGGGTACTTCCGCACGAGCCAGATCAACGCCGCGGCCTGCTCGTTCGGTTTGCTGCGTCCCTGCTCCCACCGTTCCAGCGTCCTGGGGTTGACGCCGAGCTTGAACGCGAACACGTGGCGCGACATCTTCAGCGCCTCGCGCGTCTCACGAACGACGTCGGGGTCAATAGGCGGGACCGCGATCGGGCGCACGTCCCGTGTCTTGAGCGTGATGCGCCCTTCCCGGTGGTCACGCATGGCAGCAACACCGGACATGAGCTCGGTGAACAGGCTGCGCTTCTTCGTGTTCCGCGGTCGCTTCTTGGTGGTCGCCATCACTCACGTCCTTCTGGGTGCCCGGCGAACAGATCGCCGGGCCAGTTCCGCATCGAGAGCCGACTTCAGCGCGCGCTTCTCAGCCGCGTACAGGTCTGACATCTCCACTGGGCGCGCCTCGGCGATGTCAGCCGCCAACGCCCCAGCGGCGGCTGTATGCCGACAGCACCCAGGCCTCCACCCGTGCCTGGTCAGGCTCGGCTGGCAGCGGGCTCGTCGCGGCCAGCAGGAACGAGCGAGCGGGCTCCTGCATCGGCAGGCTCAAGCGTCCCGTCGTCAGCAGCTCCACGCCTTGGAAGCCGAGGCGCAGCATGTGCATCGCGCACTTGGTGTCGAAGCCGTACATCGCCTCCAGTTCTGGCCGATGGACGCGCTTCTGGCCACGCTGGCCGGTGAGGCGCTGTTTCTGCGCTTGCAAGTAACCGAGGTACGGCTGCTGGGCACGACGCGACACGATGGCCGGCGCCAGTGCGCGCAGCTCTGTTCCAAGCGTGTCGCACGCGACGAGTTGATCGTCCGGCGTGAACAGCAGCAGGAGGATCGTCGGATTGCCCTTGAGCGCAAGCCGCATCCACTTGCGGAGGCTGTAGATGATCAGGTCGAGGTCGCCGGCACCGCTGCGGGCATCTTGGCGCCCCTCACGCTCCGCCGCCGACCGGTAGATGAACTGCGCGAACGGCTCCCTGAGGGACATCACCACCTCGAACGGCTCGACGCAGACGCCCATTTCGTCGCGGTCCTCGATGCCGTCGTTGACGTTGAGGCCGTGAACAGTCGAACCGACCAGGCCGCGGAGAATGGTGATGCGTTCTGCTGTGTCTCGATTCAGCGCCATGCGGTAACCTTCTTATGCGGCCATACTCGGAGCCAAGACGGCGGCCTGTGCGTCGGGTCGTCTGCGGTCACGTCCACGGCCCGCCGGGCTTCCACGAAGCGGAGAAGATGTCGTCACTCACCACGTGCTCGACCGGCGGCCGCAGAAACTGCCGAAGTTCAGCTACAACCTGGGCGAGCGACTCGAAGTCTCGCGGGCGGCTCCGCTTGGCGTACGCCTTCCAGTTTGCCTGCGCGCTGCTGTCTTCGACGAATCGGTCGCTGAGTCCCACAATGTCGGGCTCCAAGAGGGGGGTGTTGCGTCGGCCGAACGTGGCTCGAATCGCGGCCACGAGCACGTCTCCCTCGAAGGCCAAGCGCCGGGCCGCCATGGCGATGTCCGTGTAGTCCTTCATGCGGCTGTTCGAGATGCCGCGGTCCACCATTGCCTCGAGCTTCTCGGCGATGATCGTTTCGGTCGGGTACGCGAGCACGTTCGGCGCAGGCATGTCCGGCAGTAACGTCGGGAAGTCCAGGCTTGTGGCGGGAGGTGTGACCACGTCTCCGAAACCGATGTCGATCTGGACGTGAATCCTCGCCTCCGCAAGGTGCGCCTGCATGGCGGCCCGGATGCCCCCGTAGCGGTCGTCCTCGCGAATCGGATACACCTCGAGTCCAGCAGCGTCGAAGGTCACACCGTCGTTCTCGACAGACGTTGCGGCAATGGCCGTGATCGCGTCGCGGACCTTGGCTTCGTTCGGCTCGGCGAACCCGAGCAGGTCGAGGTCTCTCGTAGGCCGATACCGCTCCCCAACCCGAACCGCGAACAGCAGCGCGCCCTTCAGGACGAACTGCTCCCGCAGAGGCGAGCGCGAAAGGCGATACAGGAACCGCTCCGCAGTGTAGTTCATCAGCGTCAGCGTGAAGTCTTCCTGACGCTCTTTCGACGCCTTCAGCAGCCGCGCGCGCACGGAGGCCGCGACGTTGACGAGGTGCGTGCGGGTCATGACGCCATGGCGTCCCAGTACGGACGCATCACCTTGGTCATACGCAGGCGGTCGGCCTGCCGCGCCCGAGCATGGCGTGATCGCGGTGCCCTGGCCGCAAATGGGGACGTACGCCATGAACGACGCGAAATCATCCGCTGGTTCAAGAGCCTGTCGATGGCCGACTTGACCCTCGACGGCGGCAAGAACGCCTCGCTG
>JANNIB010000285.1:0-11018 GCA_031404695.1 Acidobacteriota bacterium | reverse complement strand
GTACTCGGCGGAGCACGACGAGCCGTGGCCGGGCGGGCGCAGCAATCACTATCTCTTCGACATGAACCGCGACTGGTTCGCCCAGTCGCAGCCGGAAACGCGCGGCCGCATCAAGATCGCGCTGGAGTACTTCCCGCATGTGAACGTGGACCTGCACGAGCAGGGCGGCAACAACAGCTACTACTTCGCGCCGCCGGCCGATCCCCTCAACCCCCACTACACGAAGGCGCAGCTGGCCGGCTTCGATCTGTTCGGCCGCGCCAACGGCGCCCGCTTCGACGAGCGCGGCTGGGCCTACTACATCCGCGAGGTCTACGACGGCTTCTACCCCGGCTACGGCGACAGCTGGCCGATGATGCACGGCTCGATCGGCATGACCTACGAGCAGGCCTCGGCGCGGGCGCTGTCGTTTGCGCGCACCGACGACACGGTGATGACCTACCGCGACGGCGTGATGCACCACTTCAACGCCGCCATCACCACCGCCATCACCGCGGCCCGCAACCGCGAGCGCCTGGTGCGCGACTTCCTCGACTTCCGTCGCAGCGCGGTGGCCGAAGGCGAGAAGGGGGCCGTGCGCGACTACGTGCTGGTGCCTGGACACGATCCGTCGCGGGCGGCGGCGCTGGCGAAGAACCTGGCGACGCAGGGCATCGAGGTGCGGCGCGCCGAGGAGCCGGTCACCGTCGGCACGCGCAAGCTCCCGGCGGGCGCGTATCTCGTCTCGAACGCGCAGCCGGCCGCGCGCCTGGTGCGCAATCTGCTCGACCTCGATACGAAGCAGGACGCGCCGTTCATCGCCCGCCAGGAAGAGCGGCGCAAGCGCCGGCAGCCGGATCAGATCTACGACATCACGGCGTGGAGCCTGCCGCTCACGTACGACGTCGAGGTGGTGACCAGCGCGACCGCGATCGGCGGCCGGACCACGTTGGTCGCGGCGGCCTACGATGCGGTGCCCCCGGCCCGCACCGTGGCGGCCGGCAAGGTGGGGTATCTCGTGCCGTGGGGCGTGGCCGGCGCCGCCCTCACCACCGAGGCCGTCGCCTCGGGGCTGCGCGTGCACAGCGTCGGCGGCGCGTTCACGCTCGGCGGGCGCGCCTATCCACTCGGCACCGCCTTCGTCCGCACGGCCAACAACCCCGCCGACCTGCCGACCCGTCTGGCGGCGCTGGCGACCAGGCACGGCGCCGAGGTCGTGCCCATCGACTCGACTTATGTGGATTCAGGCACCTCGCTTGGCAGCAACGACGTCGGCTACGTCAAGGCGCCGCGGGTGCTGCTGGCGTGGGACCTACCCACGTCGAGCCTGTCGGCCGGCTGGACGCGCTACGTGCTCGAGCGCCGCTACGGCCAGAAGACGACCACCGTGCGCACCGCGTCGCTCACCCGCGTGAACTTCGCCGACTACGACGTCGTGGTGCTGCCGTCGGGCAACTACGCCGACCAGATCGGGAGCGCGGTGCTGGGCCGGCTCAAGGACTGGATCCGGCAGGGTGGCACCCTCGTGACGTTGGCCGAGGCCACGCGCTGGGCGGCGACGAGCGCGGCCGGCCTGCTCGACACCAACGCCCTGCTCAAGGACGGCAAGCCCGATGTGCCGCCGCCGAGTCCTGCCGCCGTCACCGGCGCGTCCTCCACCCCCGATTTCGACAAGGCCATTCAACCAGACCGTGAACGCCCCGACGCGCAGCCAGGCGCGCTGCTGCGGGCCACGGTGGATACCGACCACTGGCTCAGTGCCGGACAGGACGCCGAGACCCAGGTGGTCATCGAAGGCGCCCGCGTCTTCGCGCCGCTCAAGCTGAATGCCGGCCGGAACGTCGTTTACTACCACCCGAAAGAGACGCTCGTCGCGTCCGGCCTCATCTGGCCCGAAGGGCAGGAGCTGCTGGTGCGCAAGGCCTACCTGATGCACCAGCCGATGGGGCAGGGGCACGTGATCGGCTTCGCCGAGGACGCGAACTACCGCGCCTATTCCGAAGGCACGATGCTGCTCTTCATGAACGCGGTGTTGCTGGGCCCGGCCTACTAGTCGGGCCTGGCGCGCACTCGGTAGAGCACATCGCCGTCGCTCTCGGCGACGCGTTCGAAATCGGCGCTGGCCTCGGCCGCGGCGATGAAGGCGGCGGCGCGCGCGGGCTCGTAGCGCGGCAGCACCAGCACGTGGCTCACGCCGTAGAAGCGCAGCACCTCCCCGAGCGGGGCTTGCGGCAGCCCGTCGACGGTCTCGAAGATGGCCGTGTAGACCGGCGGCGTGCGCCGTCCGTAGCCGTTGACGATCGGCGTCCATCCGGCCTGGCTCGCCAGGAGCATGTAGTCGGCTTCGAACGGCCACTCGGCCGAGCTGCCCAGCATCGGCACGATCAGGGCCGTGGTGGGGTGATCGTCGGCCAGCCGGGCAAAGAGCGGCGACACGCGCACCGGCGCTGCCGGCGTGTAGCCGAGCGACGTCATCAGGTGCTCGGCGACGAACAGCGGCAGCAGCGCCAGCACGACGAGGCCACGGCGATGGCGGGGGAGGGCCCGCACGGCGACGCCGACCCAGCCCGCCAGCGCGATCGTGACCAGTACCGCCATGCGGCTGGGCGCGCGGAACGAGCCCACGCCCGGGATGGCCGACACGAGATCGAACGGCCGCCAGCCCGTCTCCGGACCAGACGGACCCAGTGACAGCGCGCCGCCGACCGCGCCGAGCGCGAGCAGCCACCAGAGTCGGCGATGCGTGCCCGATCCGAGCGAGAGGACCACCCCGGCCAGGGCCGCCAGCGCGACCAAGACGCCGGGGAAATACGAGCGGTAGTCCCACGACACCGCGATGGCGCGGCCGCGATGCATGAGATTGCCGGCCAGGGTGTCGTGCGGCGGCGTCACGTAGAACTCCGGCTGCACGGCATAGAGGCGAAGTTCCTCGAGGGTCGGCGCCGGCAGCCCGAGCACCGGCCGGGCCAGCGGCCACAGCAGCGCCCCGGCCACCGCCGCCGAGGCGCCGAGCGCCAGAACGCGCCGCCGGAGGTCGGCCGCCGTGCCATGGTCGATGACCACGTACCACGCGACCTGCACGGCGATGACGATGACGACCAGCACGGCCGCGTACCACGACACCAGCGCCTGCAGGCATGCGATGCCCGCGGCGGCGCCCAGCTCGCGCCAGCGCCCCGACTGCCACCACCGGTCGAGGAACAGCGGCGTGAGGGCGAAGCCGCCGAGCACGCCCAGGTTCAGCATGCCGAGATAGATGGCGGCGATCTGCGAGTAGCTGAAGGCGAGCACCAGCCCGGCGGCAAACGCCGCCCACCCGTCGCGCAGCAGGTGCCAGGCCAGCCACGCCATTGCCAGCGCGTTCAGCACCGGCAGCATCAGGCGCACCAGATTGAAGGCGGCCACCGGACCGGCAAGCGTCGTCAGCGGCGCCGCGGCGAGGCCCAGCGCGATCATCGGATCGGACGCGCCGAGCGCGCCGGGCTCAGGCGCGAACACCGGCGCGTCGAGCGGCGATTCACCGCTGAGCGGCCAGTGCGCGTGCCAGGCGAGCAGCCACGTGATGAGCCGCGCGTCGCCGCGGTCGGGCGTGCGATCGAGCGTGGTCAGGCGCACGAACGGCGCACAGAAGAGCAGGCTGAGGGCGACGTAGGCGGCCAGCCAGCCGGCGACGACCCGCCTGCCGGGTGTCGAGGTCTCGGCCGCACGTTCCACGGCCGCCCATGTTACCGCCGCCGGACGCGGAGTCGGGTGTAAAGTAAGGCCCGCCGCGCCGCTGCGCGGCGGGGAGATTGCTCATGAAACTCGGCCTGTCGCTCGCCGCCTGCTCGGTGCTGGCTGGCGCCTCGTTCGTTGCCCTGTTGCAGGGTCCGGCTGCACCGGTGGCGCTTCATGCGGCCGGACAAGCCGCCGCGACCTCCGCCTACTATCCGCCCCCAGGGGCCTGGGCGAAGAAGTCGGCCAGCGAACTCGGCATCGATCAGGCCGCGCTCGATGCCGCCGTCCAGTTCGCGCAGACGCGCGAGTCTACACGCGCGATGGACTTCTCCGATCAGGAGCGCATCTTCGGCTCGCTGCTCGGCTCGGTGCCGAACATCCGCGCGAAGACCAATGGCCTGGTCATCTACAAAGGCTACGTGGTGGCCGAGTTCGGCGACACGACCTGGGCCGACCCCACCTACTCGGTAGCCAAGAGCATGCTGGCCACGGTGGCCGGCCTGGCCGTGCGCGACGGCAAGATCCCCAATCTCGATGAGCCGGTCGGCCGCCTGGTGAAAGACGGCGGCTACGACTCGCCGCGCAACTCGCTGGTGACCTGGAAGATGCACCTGCAGCAGGAAACCGAGTGGGAAGGCGAGATGTTCGGCAAGAAGGACGACTTCGTGGGCACCAAGGCGTTTGGCGAGGGAGAGCGGAAGCCGCGCGAGCTGAAGCGCCCGGGCACCTTCTACGAATACAACGACGTGCGCATCAACCGCCTCGGCCTGTCGCTGCTGCGCACCTTCAAGCAGAGTGTGCCCGAGGTTTTCCGCCGCGAGGTGATGGACGTCATCGGCGCCTCGAACACCTGGCGCTGGATTCCATACCACAACAGCTACGCCGAGGTGGACGGCAAGCAGATCGCGTCGGTGAGCGGCGGCACCCGCTGGGGCGGCGGCGTGTGGATCAACGCCCAGGACATGGCCCGCTTCGGCTACCTGTGGCTGCGCGGCGGCAAGTGGGGCGACAAGCAGCTGCTGCCGCCGGCGTACGTGAAGGCGGCGGTGGCGCCCAGTCAGCACGGGCCCGACTACGGCTACCTGTGGTGGCTGAACACTCAGGGCAAGAACTATCCGGGCCTGCCGACGACGGCCTACGGGGCCAGGGGCGCCGGCAGCAACACCATCACGATCCTGCCGGAACAGGATCTGGTGGTCGTGTGGCGCTGGCACGCCGGCAACGAGGCGGAGTTCGTGAAGCGCGTCGTGGCCGCGATCAAGCCGACGTCGATGATGCGCTGAGGGACGAGGCGGGAGGTGAAGTGACGACGGGGCCGGGAACCCCGTCGGAGAGAACTAAGCGACGGTCCAGACGACTTTGGTGCTGGGGGCACTCACCGTGGCGCGGGCCGAGACGTGCTTTGAGGTAGGCATTCTCGAGTCTCCAGGTTGTGGCGGTAGTCGGTCGCGTTCACCTGAGCAATCGGCGTGCCGGGCGTCCGGCTGCAGCCAGCTGAGCCTGTTCGCCGCTGTTTTCGCGTCGATGCACGGATCGGCACCTGGGGTGCCTGATCCCGCGGTCAGAAATTACACGGGCCCGTGGCGTCGATTACTACACCGATGCCGACGGGCCCGAGGTCTTTCAGCCCTGCTGACCGCTGGTCAGCAGGACAGGCACTTGTGGTTGTTCTTCGCGCCGAGGCCTTCGAGGTAGGCCATGACCTCCGGCCACGGCTGCACACGCTGCACCGGGCCATTGGCCATGTCGATGGTGGTCTGGCCCTCGCGGTTCACCGCGAGCGGGTCGGTGCCCTTCGAGACCAGGTACTTGACCATCTCGAGGTCACCGCGCGAAGCCGCGTGGTGGATGGCGTTGTTGCCCTCGTGGTCGCGGCCGTTCGGGTCGGCGCCCGCCACTTCGATGAGGTACTTCACGCCGGCCAGCAGGCCGCCGGGGGCGAAGCGATGCGAGTTGCCGGCGAAGCCCTCGCCGTAGCCGACGCCCGCCGAAGCGAGCAGGGCCGGTACGCCGGGTCCGGCCACCGGCACCGGCGGCACGCCCGACACATCGACGATCACACGACGGCCGGCATCGCCGAACTCACCGCGCTCGGGCGGCTTCACTGTCGGGATGTGGGGGTCGGCGCCGTAGGACGTCAGCAGCTTCATCGCGTCGACGTCGGCAGCGTAGGCGGCGCGCCAGAAGGCCGTGGAGCCCGTTTCCTCGATGCCCGACAGGTCGAAGTTGTGGCTGGTGTACCAGACCTTCTTGTTGACGCGGGCGTTCGGATCGGCGCCCTTGTCGAGGAGCGCCTTCATGAAGGCGAGGTAGTTGGTGTTCTGATTGAGGTGGGCGCGCGGCTGCGGATAGCCGGCGCGCGGCGCCCACATCAGGTTGATGGTGGCATAGAGCGGCGCGACGCCGTTCTCGGCGGCGACGTTCGGGTCGGCGCCGCGGTCGAGCAGCATCTTCGCGACGTCGAAGTGCCCGTTGACGGTGGCCGCGAGCATCGCCGAGACGTGGTCGCCCTTCTTGGTCTGGTTCACGTCCACACCGGCATCGAGCAGGGCGGTTGCGACCCCGATGTAGCCCTGGCGCGCGGCAAAGAGCAGCGGCGTCATGCCGCCCTGCGTGTGCACCTGCTCGTTGATGAGGTAACCGCGGTCGAGGCCCGGCGTGCGGGGACGCCCGGCCGGCCGCGCCGGGGTGCGTGCCGCGGCGCCGTTCAGCGTCTCCACCTTGGCCGCCAGCAGCCGGCCGTCCGGGTTCTCGCCGTTGGCGCTGAGCGCCATCAGGTCAATCATCTTCGTCGCCGCGTTCTTGTTGGCGCCCTTCGCCAGCAGCAGCTTCACCGCTTCGACGCGGCCGGCGGCGGCGGCGAAGATGAGCGGCGTCTGTTCGCGGTCGCGCTCCTTCGCCTCGATCTCGGCGCCGGCGTCGATGAGCGCGGTGAGCGACGCGACGTCGCCGGCCGCGGCTGCAAACATCAGCGGCGTGGCGCCGGTGCCGGTGACGGCATTGGCGTCAGCGCCCGCCTTCACGAGCGCCGCCACGATCGGCCCGCTGCCACGTTCCGCCGCCAGGTGCAGCGGCGTGATGGCGCCAAAGCGCGTCGTCGCCCGGACGTTGGCGCCGGCGACGATGAGCGTCGTCGCCAGTTCCTCGTGACCCTGGCGGGCAGCCCAGTGCAGCCCGGTCACGCCGTCGCCGAGCGCCGCGTTGACGTCGGCGCCGCCCTTGAGCAGCGACTTCACCGTCGCCACGTCGCCGGTCATCGCCGCTTCGGGCACGGTGCCCGCCGCGGCGCCGAGCGCCACCGTGAAGGCCAGGGCGCCCAGGGCGCCGGCCAGCATTCCCGCAGTCAGTCGTCGCATCGTCATATCCTCACGAAAGCTTCACCACGTGCCCCCGAACCCGTTCATCCGTTCCGCTTCGTTCGGGCAGTATCGTCTGGCCCCGCTGCGCGGGGCGGGCGCCGGCGCCGCCGGCGCCTAGAGGACCACCGTCGTCGGCTGGACGGCGTTCAGGTCGAGGGTGCCGCTGCTGTCGCCGAAGCTCTTGTCGTCGCCGCCCATCTTGTGCAGGGCGTCGAGATAGGCGTTGGCCATCGGCGTGCCGTCGGCAGTCTTGATGTGCAGGCCGCCCTTGAGTGTGCCGCCGGCATGGCCGGCGAGCACCAGCGGGCAGCGCTTGTGGTTGTGCACGTTCGGGTCGCCCATCGGCGAGCCGTAGATGATGAGCGTGTTGTCGAGCACCGTGCCGTCGCCTTCGGGCATCCGCTTCAGGCGTTCGATGAAATGCGGCAGCAGGCTCACGTGGTACTTGTTGATCTTGTTGAAGTCGCGGATGCGGTCTTCGCGCGAGTTGTGGTGGCTGGCGTTGTGGAAGCCGGTGGTGACGCCGGTGGACGGGAACACGCGGCCCGAGACGTCGCGGCTCATCTTGAAGGCGAACACGCGCGTGATGTCGTTGCCGAAGGCCAGCGCCTGCAGATCGAACATCAGCTTGACGTGCTCTTCGTAGGAGTCGGGCACGCCGATGGGGGCGCCGGGCAGCTCGCGCTCCTGACCGCTCGAGTTGAACTCCTCGACCTTCTGGATGCGCCGTTCGATTTCGCGGACGTCCTCGAGGTAGTCGTCGAGGCGGGCCTTGTCGGTGCCGCCGACCTGCGCCTTGAGACGGCTCACCGACTCGACCAGGCCGTCGAGGATGCTCCTGTCTTCGCGCCGGCGCTGCGCCCGCTCTTCTTTGGTGGCGCCGACGCCGAAGAGCTGATCGAACACCGTGCGCGGGTCGCGAATCATCGGCAGCGGCGTGTGTTCGTCGGCCCAGCTGATCGAATCGGTGTAGACGCAGGAGTAGTTGTATTCGCAGCCGCCCGACTGATCCACCGGTTCGATGCACAGCTGCATCGACGGGATCGGCGTGTCGTTGCCGACGCGCCGGGCGTAGAGCTGGTCGAGCGAGATGCCGGCGCGCACGTCCGAACCCATCGTCTGCTTGGGATGCGCCTGGGTGAGGAACACCGCGCTGGCGCGGAAGTGGTCGCCGCCGATTTCCGGCGTCGTGAACGCTTCGGCCTGGCGCAGGTCGGTGTTGCTGACGATGGTGATGTGCTGGCGCACCGGCTCGAGGGGCGCCAGGGCGCTCGGCGTCAAGTCGAAGTCGCGGCCGGTGGCGGCCGGCGACCACATGTTCATCTTCATGCCGTAGGCGGTGCTGCCGGCGGCGCCGTGCACCATCTCGATGGCGGCGAGGCGGACCTTGCCGGTCGCGACGACGGTCTTCGCCTGGGCGGTGGCGGCCGGCACCATGGCTTCGAGCAGCGGCAGCGCGGCGGTGACGCCGATGCCCTTCAGCACGGTGCGACGTGACAGGTGGCGCTTGGTAATCAGCATGACGTCTCCTACGGCTCCTACTGGCGGGCGGGGGCGGCGACCTCGGTGGTCGCAGCCGTCGGGGTCGGTTTCATCATCCGGAACGCCTGGCTCTTGACCACGCCCTGGACGAACGACGAAATGCGGTAGTCGTGTTTCGCGGCGTCGCGGGCGATGGCGCGCACGGTGGGCATGTCGAACGACTCGACGCGACGGCCGAGCGCGTAGGTCATCATGCTCTCGGTAAAGCTGGTGAGCAGCGCCTCTTTCTTGCCGAGGAGCGCCAGCCGCAGGCCGTCGGCGCCCGCCATCTTCGTGCCGTCGTACATCTCGCCGTTGGCGTCGACCGGCACGCCGGTGTCCTTGATGCGGTACTGGCCGGTGACGTCGAAGTGCTCGAGCGCCAGGCCGAGCGGGTCGATCACGCGGTGGCACGACATGCAGGCCGGGTTCGACCGGTGCTGTTCCATGCGTTCACGCACCGATAGCTGCTTGCCGCCCTGGGCGGCCGCGGTCTCGTCGAGCGTCGGCACGTTGGGCGGCGGCGGCGGCGGCGGCGAACCCAGCATCACCTGCATGATCCACTTGCCGCGCTGCACCGGCGAGGTGCGATCGGCCACCGACGTCATCATCAGCACGCTGCCGTGGGTGAGGACGCCGCGCCGCGCTGTCGGCAGGGCCACGCGGCGGAAGGTCGAGCCGGTGACGTTCGGGATGCCGTAGTGACGGGCCAGACGCTCGTCCACGTAGGTGTAGTCGGCGTTCAACAGATCGAGCACGCTGCGATCTTCGCGCACCAGGCTGGCGAAGAAGAGCTCGGTCTCCTTGCGCATCGCCTCGGTAAGCGACTGATCCCACTGCGGGAAGAGAATGCCGTCGGGCCGCACCTTCTCGACGTCCTGGAGGCGCAGCCACTGCGACCCGAAGCGCGTCGCCAGCGCTTCGGCCCGCGGATCCGCCAGCATCCGCGTGACCTGCTTGTCGAGCCCGGCGGTGGTGCGCAGCGCGCCGGCCGAAGCGACTTTCAGCAGCTCGCCGTCGGGCACGGTGCCCCAGATGAAGAACGACAGGCGCGAGGCCAGCTCGAGATCGCCGACCCGGTAGGCGGCGTTGGCCGTCGCCGTCGCCGGCGTGTTCTCGACGCGGAAGAGGAAGCGCGGGTTGGCGAGGATGCCCTGGAGGGCCATCCGCAGGCCGCTCTCGAAGTCGCCGCCGGTGCGGCCCTGGTCGTAGAACTTCATCAGGTCGGCCATGTCGGCGCTGCTGACCGGGCCGCGGAACGCCTGCGTGGCGAGGCGGCGCACCGTGTCGGTGGCGCACGGGCGTTCTTCGTCGGCGGCCGTCGGCCGGCACTGGAACACGCGCTGGCGGCTGGGCGTGCTGGAGATGCCGGTGGTCTTCATCGGCCCGGCGACGACCAGGTCCTGGATGTGCGGGGCGGACGTGATGCCGAAGCCGGTGCCGATCCGCATGTCGACCAGGGTGTGGTCGATCGGCATCATCAGGTCGTCGATCGGGCCGACCGAGCGCGGCACGAACGCCGCGGCGATCTTCTGCGGGCCGGCCTTGATGTGGATGGCCGGAGTGTCGATGACGAAGCCCTTCTCGCCGGCGTCGCTCATGCTGGCGAGCACTTCGAGGACCGACACGCGGTCGCCGTTCACCGAAATTTCCAGCAGCAGCTCGTTGCTGCCGGCCATGGCGATGCCGGTGTTGCCGAACAGCTCGCCGCTGATGGTGCGCTGCAGCATCGCCTTGAAGACGTAGTCGCCGTCGGCGGGGAAGTTGTGGGTGACGGCGAGGCCGCCGCGCGAGCCGAACGGCGTGCCTTCGACGTAGCGCATCTGCGACTCGGTCTGCAGCACGCGGTAGGTGGCGGAGGTGGCCGAGGCGCTCTTGTCGCCGAGCGCCAGCCGGCTCACCTGGGAGGCGGCGCGCAAGTAGCCGTCGAGCAGCGCCGGCGAGAAGGCCTGCGCCTCGGCGATGTTGTCGAAGCCGTGCGCCTGGGTGTCGGCGGGCAGATACGGGGTGACGTCGATCTCGAGGTCGAGCAAGTCGCGCACGGCGGCCGTGTATTCGGCGCGCGTGAGGCGCTGGAACGGCCGCCAGCCCGGGTTCGGGTTGCTGGCCGCAAGTTCGTCCATGCGGGTCTCGAGCGCGGCGGTGAGCGAGGCGATGGCGCTGTCTTCGGGCTTCTTCGCTCCGGGCGGCGGCATCATGCCGGCGCGCAGCTTGCGGATCATCTTCTCGACGACCTCGGGCTGCTGCTGCGCCTTCATCGCGTCCCAGTTGGCGAGCGACAGGCCGCCGGCCTTGCCGCGTTCGCTGTGGCAGGTGGTCGATCCCGCGATGGCCAAAGCCTGCGCACTGCCCGGCGGCACGCCGGTCATCGCGGGTTGCGGCGATACCGCGGCGAGCTTTCTTTCGTGCGGCGCGACCACACCGGGCATTTGCGTGGATGTC
>JANNIB010000284.1:0-2181 GCA_031404695.1 Acidobacteriota bacterium | reverse complement strand
TCATCCTCGGCGGAACTACATGGATGGTGTTGTACCTCGCCAAGCGCAACACCCGCCCGGTGCAGATGCTGTCGGCGGCGGCGCGCGAGATCGGCGCCGGCCGCCTCGAGCACCGCATCGAGCACCAGTCCGATGACGAGTTCGGCCACATGATCGAGTCGTTCAACGCGATGGCCGCCGACTTGTCGACACGGCAACGCCGGCTGGAGCGCGCCTCGCTCGATCTCGAGCGGCGCCACCAGGCGGTCGAGCGCCGCCACCGCTCGGTCGAGACGATTCTCGAACGCATCGCCACCGGGGTCATCTCGATTGACGCAACCGGTGCGGTGGGCCGGGTCAACTCGGCCGCGGCCCGCTTGCTCGGCCTGCCCCCGGCGGTCGAGGGCCAGCCGGTGGCGCAGGTGCTCGGGCCGGACCTGACGGCCATCACGGCGGTGCTCGACGATGCAGCCCGGGCGCGCACTGAATCGGTGGCGCAGGAAGTCAGCATCACCCGCGAAGGCCGCGAGGTCACGCTGGCGGTGGCGGCCACCCGTCTGCACGGCGCGGGCGGCTTCGAGGGCACGGTGCTGGTGCTCGACGACGTGACGCCGCTCATCCGCGCGCAGAAGGTGGCGGCGTGGCGGGAAGTGGCGCGCCGTCTGGCGCACGAGATCAAGAACCCGCTGACGCCGATTCAGCTGTCGGCCGAGCGGCTGCAGCGCAAGCTCGGGGAGGCCGGCGCGCCGCATGAGGCGCTGGTCAGGGAGTGCACGAGCACGATCATCGGCGAGGTCGAGTCCCTGAAGGGGCTGGTCGACGAGTTCTCGCAGTTCGCGCGGATGCCGGCGCCCAAGGCGGTGCCGTCGTCGTTGAACCAGGCGGTGAGCGAGGCCCTCACGCTCTATCAGGGCCTGTTCCCGCAGCTCACCCTCGAGCTCGCGCTGGCGCCGGATCTGCCGTCGGTGCGCCTCGACAACGAGCAGATCAAACGCGTCATCATCAACCTCGTGGACAACGCCGTCGAGGCCATGCACCGCCAGGGCCGCATCATCGTCGAGACCTCGCACGACCCGGTGCACAAGGTGGCGCGTGTGGTCGTGTCCGACGACGGCCCCGGCATCGCCGATGCCGATCGCGACAAGCTGTTCCTGCCGTACTACTCGACCAAGGGTCGCGGCTCGGGCCTGGGCCTGGCGATCGTGCGGCGGATCGTCGCCGAACATGGCGGCAACGTCGAAGTGTCCGACAATAGTCCGACCGGCAGCCGATTCACCATCGAGCTGCCGTGCTGAGCTGAGCCGCCGATGTCCGCCATCCTGATTGTCGACGACGAACCCGGCGTGCGCTCCGCGCTCGGCGGCGTGCTGCGTGATGAGGGCTACACGGTGGAAGCCGTGGATTCCGGCGAAGCGTGCCTCGAGCGCCTGGTGGAGCAGGAGTTCGACGTCGTGCTGCTCGATGTCTGGATGCCGGGTATCGACGGCCTCGAGACCCTGCAGCGCATGCGCGAGCGCAAGGTCGATGCCCAGGTGGTCGTCATCTCGGGCCACGGCAATGTCGAATCCGCCGTGCGGGCCATCAAGCTCGGCGCCTTCGACTTCGTCGAGAAGCCGTTGTCGCTCGACAAGGCGGTGCTGGTCGTGCGTAATGCCCTGCGCCAGCGCGCGCTCGAGGTGGAGAACCGCGACCTGCGGGCGCAGGTCGATCGGCGCCATGTGATGGTGGGTGAGAGCCCGGTGATGCGCCATCTGCGTGAGCAGGTGCTGCTGGCGGCGCCGACCAACGGCCGCGTGCTCATCCTCGGCGAAAACGGCACCGGCAAGGAACTGGTCGCCCGCACCCTCCATGCGCACAGCCGCCGCCGCGCCGGACCCTTCGTCGAAGTGAACTGCGCCGCCATTCCCGAGGAGCTGATCGAGTCGGAGCTGTTCGGCCACAGCAAGGGCGCCTTCACGGGCGCCGTCGCCGACCGCCGCGGCCGCTTCGAGCACGCGCACGGCGGCACGATCTTCCTCGACGAGATCGGTGACATGAGCCTGAAGACGCAGGCCAAGGTGCTGCGGGCCCTGCAGGAGCAAGCGGTGCAGCCGGTCGGCGGCACCGCCACCATCCGCGTCGACGTGCGCGTGGTGGCGGCGACCAACAAGCACCTGCAGGAAGAGATCCGCGCCGGCCGCTTCCGCGAAGACCTCTACTTCC
>JANNIB010000283.1:0-24366 GCA_031404695.1 Acidobacteriota bacterium | reverse complement strand
CGTGGCGGTGGTGGTGCTGCTGACCCGCGACGACAGGCCGGTGGCTCGCCCAGGGCGCGTGGAGCTCCCGCCCCCCTGCGACGCCCCAGCCGACCCTGGTGCCGCCCGACTACCGCCCGGGCCAGCTGCTCCTCCGCGCTCAGCTCGAAGAGCGAGAGGGCCCGGCCCAGGGCCGAGGCCCCGGCCTCGGCGGCAAGAAACGGCGCGTCGGGCCGACGCGCCAGTTCGGCCAGCCGCGCGTTCAGCATCGAGAGCGCCAGCCCGCGCACGATCGAGCGGCGATACGCGCCCGCCGTGCCATCCGGCTCCGGCGTGCTCTTGAAGGCAGCCGTGACGCTCCAGCGCTGCGCTTCGCTGTCGGTCACCATCTTGTAGAGCGTGTCGGCGTGGGGCGGCACGACGCGCGACACCACCGGCGCCGGCGCCGACGGCGTCGGCAGGTCGCCGAAGCGGGCGCGCACGAGCTTCTCGGCCTCGTCGAGCGGCAGGTCGCCGGCGACGACGACCGCCATGCGGTCGGCCCGATACCAGGTGCGGTAGAACGCGCGCAGCCGTTCGTGCGGGAAGCCGCGCAGCGTCTCGGGCAGGCCGATCGGCAGCCGGTCGGCATACCGCGAGCCGGCAAAGAGCACCGGCAGCTGCTGGTCGGTCACCCGCGATCCCGCGCCGAGGCGGCCGCGCCATTCCTCGAGCACGACGCCGCGTTCCTTGTCGATTTCCTCGGCCGTGAGCGAGGCTCCGCCGGCGAAGTCGCGCAGCGCCAGCAGCCCCTTGTCCACGTAGCCGTCGCGGTCGGTCGGCACGTCGAGCATGTAGATGGTCTCGTCGAACGAGGTCGAGGCATTCACGTGCGGACCGAAACGCGCGCCGATCGACTCGAGGAACGCCACTAGCTCGCCGGGCTTGAAGTTGGTGCTGCCGTTGAACGCCATGTGCTCGAGGAAGTGCGCCAGGCCGCGCTGGTCGTCCTCCTCGTGGATGCTGCCGACGTCCACGGCCAGGCGCAGCGACACGCGTTTGGCGGGCCGGCCGTTCTGGCGCAGGAAGTAACGCAGGCCGTTGGGCAGGCGGCCGGCCCGGATCGACGGCTCGAGCGGCAGCACCGCGGCCGGGTCGGTGGCCACCACCGGCGTCTGGGCGGGGGGCGGCGCGGCCGGCGCGGCCACCTGCGCGCGGGGGCTGACGGCGAGCGTCGTCACGAACAGGGCGGCGAGCGCGGAGAGCAGCGGCAGACGAAGGGTCATATCTTCCATCATGCCCGTTTTCCCCCGCCTCCGGGGCCTTCGCCGGGAGCCCGCCTAGAATGGTGGGCACATGACGATCACCATCACGCGCCTGGCGCCCCACGTTCCCCTCCCCAGCTACGGCACCGCCGGCGCTGCCGCCTTCGATCTGGCGGCCTCGGCCGACACCGTGGTGCCGCCGCACGCGATTACGCTCGTGCCGACCGGGCTGGTCGTGCGGGTGCCGGCCGGGTACTTTCTCGCCATCCTCGCCCGCAGCAGCACCCCGCTCAAGCGCGGCCTGATGGTGGCCAACGGGGTCGGCGTCATCGACAGCGACTACTGCGGCCCGGCGGACGAAGTGAAGATCCAGGTGTTGAACGTCACCGACCAGCCCGTGCACGTGGCTGTTGGCGATCGCCTCGCACAGGGCATGGTGCTGGCGGCGCCGCGGGTTGAGTTCCTCGAAGCCGCGGCCGCAGACGGTCCGTCGCGTGGCGGCTTCGGCAGCACCGGCCGCTGACACGCCCGGGTCTTCATCCCTCACGCACGGCCGCGGTAGCAATTGCCGGCAGCTGCGATCTACGATGACCAGGTGTTCGCGGACGTTCTCCGCGCCTGTGTGGCGCGGCGGCGCGGCGCACGGCTCGTGGTGCTTTCGGATTTCGACGGCACCCTGGCCGAGTTCGACCTCGACCCCACCCTTCCCCGGATCCGGTCGGACGCGTTTGCTGCGCTCGTTGCGCTGTCATCGTTGTCGCAGGTCACCCTCGGGCTGGTCAGCGGCCGTCGTGTCGCCGATCTCGCCCGCCGGGTCCCGCTGGGCTCGGAGGTGTACATGGCCGGACTGCATGGCCTGGAAATCGTCGTCGCCGACCGCCAGTGGCGCCACGACGCGGTCGAGCGCGCGCTGACGGCCGTGCAGGCCCTGGAAGCGTCGCTGGCGCCGGTGGTCGCCGGCACGGCTGGCGCGCGGCTCGAGGCGAAGGGCGCGGCGGTCGCCGTGCACGTGCGGGGCGTGGCCCGCGACGCGCGCACCGGTGTGCTCGCCGCCGCCGATGCCGCCGCCGAGCCGTGGCTCAGTGGCGGCGCCCTCAGACTCATGGTCGGCGCCGACGTGCACGAATACCTGCCGGCGGCGGCCTGGAACAAGGGCGATGCCGTGCGCTGGATCGCTCATGACATCGAACACACCACCGGCGAGGTGCCGTGGCTGGTCTACTTCGGTGACGATCTCACCGACGAAGACGCCTTCCGGGCGGTGGGCGACGGCGTCTCGGTGGTGGTCGGGCGGCGCGCCTCGGCGGCGCGTTATCGCCTCGACTCCACGGCCGACGTCGCTGCCGTGCTCGCCGATCTCGCTGAAACGGTCGCGCTCGAGGGCGGCCGATGACGGCGGCCGCGCTGGTCTCGGAGGTCGTCGCACGGCTGGGCGACACGCGGCTGTTGGTGGTCGCCAACCGCGAGCCCTACGTCCACGTGAAACACGTGCGGGAGCCGGGGTTCCTGGGCCGCCTCAGGGGGCGCAAGCCGACGACGAGCCTGTCGTGGATGCAGCCGCTGGTGACGGCGCTCGACCCGGTCATGCGCGCCTGCGGGGGGACCTGGGTCGCGCACGGCAGCGGCTCGGGCGATCGCGCCACTTCCGACGCGCACGGCCGCGTCGCGGTGCCGCCAGACGACCCGTCGAAGACCTCGACGCCGGTGCTGTTCCGGCACGACCACCACCCCCCGGAAGAGGTGGGCGCCTGCTACCGCGCCGCCGATGTCTGCGTCGTGTCGTCGCTGCACGACGGCATGAACCTGGTGGCCGAGGAGTTCATCGCCGCCCGCACCGACGGGCAGGGCGTGCTCGTGCTGTCGCAGTTCACCGGCGCCGCCCGCGCCCTGGCCGACGTCGTGCCGGTGAACCCGTTCGCCGCCGACGAGTTCGCGGCCGTTATCGACGATGCGCTGCGCTTGCCGGTCGGGGAACGTCAGAGGCGGATGCGCAACCTGCGCACCGAAGTGCTCTCGCACACGGTCTACGACTGGGCGGGCACGCTGCTGTCAGAGGCCTGCCGCCTCGCGGACGTGAGGCGCTGATGGCCGTCACCGACCTCGGCCACGGCGCCATCGGCAACGGCAGCGTGCTCGCGCTGGTGGGCCCCGACACCAGCATCGACTGGCTGTGCCTGCCACGCTTCGACAGCCCGTCGGTCTTCGGCCGGCTGCTCGATGAGGCCAAAGGCGGCCGCTTCCAGTTCGTGCCCGAGCAGGGGGCGGTGGGCGCCATGGCCTACCTGCGCAACACCAACATCCTGCGCACCGAGATCCGCACCGCCGAAGGCGCCTGCGAGGTGCTCGACTTCGCGCCGCGCGTGCCGGCCGGCCTGGGGGTGAACGCGCCGGTCGAGGTCCATCGCCTGATCCGGCCGCTCGAAGGGGCGCCGCGCCTGCGGGTCGTCTTCGACCCACAACCCGATTACGCGCGCGCCGCGGTCGACATCGCGCTCACCGCCGAGGGACTCGAGGTGCTCGGCGGCCCGCAGCGGCTGTTCCTCCACTCGAACGTGCCGGCGACCGCGATCGCCGAGGGCCGCCCGTTCCGCGTCGATCGGCCGTGTTACTTCGCGCTGAGCGCCGGCCGGCCGCCCGACGTGCACGACGCGTCGGCGGTCGAGCGCTCGCTCGAGCTGACACGCGCCGGCTGGCGGGCGTGGTCGAAGAGCTGCGCGCTGCCGACCTTCCGCCCGGAGGCGGTGCTGCGCTCGGCGCTCTGCCTCAAGCTGCACCAGTATCTCGACACCGGCGCCATCGTGGCCGCCGCCACCACCAGCATTCCCGAGGCGCTCGACTCGCAGCGCACGTGGGACTACCGCTTCTGCTGGCTGCGCGATGCGGCATTCGTCGTCGAGGCGCTGCGGCGACTGTCGCATCTCACCGAAGGCGAGCGGTTCGTCGCCTTCCTCCGCGCCGTCGCCGAGGATGGCCCCCTGCAGCCGGTCTACGGCATCGGCGGCGAACGCCACCTGGTCGAGACGCACCTGCATCATCTGGACGGCTTCGCCGGTGTCGGGCCGGTCCGGGTCGGCAACGCCGCCTACGTACAGACGCAGCATGACGTGATGGGCGAGATGATCCTCTGCCTCGACACCATCACGACAGACCCACGCACCGGCGACCACGATCCGACGCTGATGCCGCTCATCGAGCGGCTGGTGACCGACGCCATCCGCGCCTCGACTGAGGAAGACACCGGCCTGTGGGAGTTCCGCACGCTGCCCAACCACTACACCTTCTCCAAAGTGCTGTGCTGGGTGGCGGCGTCGCGCGGCGCCCGTCTCGCCCGCAAGCTGGGCTTTCCCGACCGTTCCGCCGCGTGGAGCGAATGGGCGGCAGCCGAGCGGACCCGCGTGCTCGAGGCCAGCTACAACGCCGAACTCGGCTATTTCACGCAGGCCCTGCACGGCGTGCATCCGGACGCCTCGAACCTGCTGCTGGCGACGCTGGGCCTGGTCGAGCCGCAGGACCCGCGGTTCGTCTCGACCGTGCGCGAGTACGAACGCGTGCTCACCCATCGCGGTCTGATGCAGCGCTATCGCCACGCCGACGACTTCGGGGCGACCACCAGCGCCTTCACGGTCTGCTCGTTCTGGTGGGCCGAGGCCCTGGCCATGATCGGCCGGCTCGACGACGCGGTGGCGCTCTTCGACCGCCTGGTCGCGCACGCCAACCCGCTCGGGCTCTTCTCGGAGGACATCGAGCCGGAGAGCGGACGGCAGCTCGGGAACTTCCCGCAGGCCTACACCCACGTCGGGCTCATCCACGCCGCCATCACCATCGGCGAGCTGCTCGAAGCGCGTCACGGACACTTCCGCGCCTGGACGCCCTGGCACTGAGTGACCCGCTCGCGGCGGATCGCTCGTCGCCGCTGTATCATGCCGATCCGTGGAAGCTGAACGCCCGCTGCGACACGCGACGCTGAGCGTCGTGGTCACCGTCGTCGAGGCCGGATCGTCCCTGCAGCAGCTGCTGCTGCAGGCCCTCGCCGCCCAGCAGCCGCCATCCGCGATCGACGTCGTCGTGCCGTTCGATTCCACCATCGCCCATCTCGGCGCCCTGGCGGAGGAGTTCCCGCACGTCACGTTTCTCGATCTCGGCACGCTGAGGTTGGAGCATGACGCGCGCACCGGCGCCGGGCAGCATGAACTCTTCGATCGCCGCCGCGCCGCCGGACTGCGGGCCGCGACGGCGCCGATCGTCGGCATGCTCGAGGACCGTGCGATCCCCGGACCTGACTGGGCGGCGACCATGCGGCGCCTGCACGACGCCCTGCCCCATGCCGTCATCGGCGGACCGATTGCGACCGTGGCGCCGGACCCGCTGAACTTCGCGTTCTACGCCTGCGACTTCACGCGCTACGCGCCGCCGTTGACGCCGGGACCGCGCGAATACGTGTCGGACGTCAACCTGTCGTACAAGCGCCGGGCACTCGAGGCGACGCGGCCGGTGTGGACCGACATCTACAACGAGGTAAAGGTGCATTGGGCGCTGGTGTCGGCAGGCGAGGTGCTGTTCCTCCACGACTCGCCGGTCGTGCATCACCGCAGCCACTACCGCCGGCTGATGCCGCTCCTGCGCGAGCGGTTCGAATGGGGACGGCTGTTTGGCGCCGCCAGGGCCGGACACCTCTCGACAGCGGGCCGGCTCGCCGCGGTGGCGCGCGCGCCCCTCGTGCCGCCCCTGCTGTGGTTCCGCCTGGTGCGGGCGCATGCGACGCGCGGCACCCTTGGTCGATGCCTGAGAGCCACACCTGCGATCGTCGCCATGCAGGTCGCGTGGGTAGCCGGTGAAACCTGGGGGGTCGTGACCGGCCGCACCTAGCCCGTGTTCATTCGCCGCTATGCGCCAGCCGTCCGGCGGTGCCGGTGACGTAGCCGACCGACTCGCCCACCATCCAGGTCCCGGCCACGATCACCAGCAGCGGGAGACACCGCACCAGTTGGCCGAGGTGCCGTCGCCGCGAAACGAGGTTGCCGGCCACGCGCCAGACCAGCAGCGGCGTCATCACCAGCGCCGCGGCGCCGAGCACCAGACGTTTCACCAGCGGCGTCTGGCGTACGCGGCTGCTGCCGAAGAGGCGTCCGAAGGAATAGCGGTCGCCAAGCGCGTCCCACAACGTGAGGTCGCGCTGCTCGAACACCATGATCGCCGGATCGAACCAGAGCGACGCTCTGGCAGCGGCCAAGGCGCCATTCACGAGGTTCTCATGGAACTCCAGCGCCCACACGTCGGCGATCCGGTCGAGCGCGGAGCGCTTGTAGGACACGTTGCAGTCGCTCATCCCATGCGCCGACCCGGCCGGCATCGGCGGCATGTAGCGACTGTAGTCGGTGAGATAGATCGCCCAGTTGAGCGCAGTGTCCGTGGAGGCCCCTTCATGGAACCCCTTCTCGATGGTGCCGCCAACCGCCGCATGTGGCTGCTGATGGGCGGCCAGCGTGCGCGTCACCCAGTCTGGCGCCGGCACGCAGTGGTCTTCGAGGAAGCCCACCAGCGGCGCCCGGCTGGCCTGGGTGCCGCGCGCCCGCAGCGCCGCCGGCGTCGCTCGCGTCCCGACGCCAATGAACCGGACCGTTGGATACGCGGTCGTGAGCGTCGTGATGTCCTTCAGCGCGTCGTCATGAGGAACCAGGATCTCGATCGCGGCGTGACGCTGCTGCAGGACGAGGGCGTCGAGCGCCCGTCGCAGATGCGCGACGGAGGTGAAGCAGATGATGACAACGCTCAACGCCGGGGCCGGCGTGACGCCGTTCATCTGGCGGCCGCCGCAGGGGTGCCGGTGGCCATCTCGACCACCTCGAGACTTCGCGCCCCGTCGAGCGCGGTGGCGACGCGGGACGGCTTGCCCTGCACATACTGGATGAACGCCGCATGCTCCTCGACGAAGCTATCGACGACGATGCGCCGGTACGAGTAGACCTTCTCGTTGATGAGCGTCCCGAGGAACCGCTCGGTCTGCCGCTGCTGCGGTCCTGACACCTCGCTGGCCCAGCGGATCTCGGCGGCCATCGGGAAACAGGTCGCCTGGATGAATCCATGCGACCCGTACAACTCAATCGAAAACCTGTACTTCCGCCATTCCGTCCAGCTCGCCTGCACCGACGCCACGACGCCGCTCTCGGCGCGCAGCAGCGCGAAGCCGTTGTCTTCACAGCCCGGATACTTCCAGACCGACGCCGTCTTCATCCCGACCACGTCGGTGACGGGCCCGATGAAATCGCAGGTCAGGTCGATGAGGTGGATGCCGATGTCGCGCAGCGCGCCGCCGCCGGCCGTCCCGGCCTCGTGAACCCAGGGCTGGTTGTGCGACACCGCCGAGTAGCCGCCATAACTGCGGACGTGATCGAGGGTGCCGATGCGCCCATCGGCCAGCCAGCGTTTAGCGAGCGAGAACGAAGGGTAGAACCGGTAGTTGAAGCCGGTCGCGACGCGGATCCCGCCGCGCTCGGCCGCGGCGACGATCTCGTGTCCTTCACGCGAATCGAGCGCCAGGGGTTTCTCGCACAGCACGTGCTTACCGGCAGCCGCGGCGTCGACACACATGTCGCGGTGCAGACTCGGCGGGGTCGAGACGATGACCGCATCGACGTCGTTGCGCCCGATGAGCTCGCGCCAGTCGGCCACGACCGCCGCGCCGGCGCCGACCTTCGCGGCCCTCGCGGAGTCGGTGTCACACACCACCGTCAGAGGCAGCCCGGCGCGGCGCAGCGCCTCGGCGCGAAGCCGGCCGATGTCGCCACAGCCGATGAGTCCGAATCTCAGAGAGGCAGGCACGGTGTTCATCGACCTCTATCCTAACAGGTGGGAGCCTCTCACCCTGCGGCGCGCGAAGCGCGCCGCAGACAGGATGTGCAGTTTGACGCCATCATCGAACGGTCTCGACATCGACCGGCCTTGCGGCACAATGGTCTCCATCGCAGGTCCGCGATCCGAACGGCCTCACTGCCCATGCGGCGCATCCTTCACATCGACATGGACGCCTTCTACGCGTCGGTCGAGCAGCGCGACAACCCCGAGCTGCGCGGCCGGCCCGTGGCCGTCGGTGGCGCGCCCGACCAGCGCGGCGTCGTCGCCGCCGCCAGCTACGAAGCGCGCACCTTCGGCGTGCGCTCGGCGCTGCCGATGTCTCGCGCCGTGCGGCTCTGTCCATCGCTGGTCATCGTACGGCCCGACTTCCAGAAGTACCGGCAGGTCTCGCAGCAGATCTTCGCGCTCTACCGCGAGGTGACGCCGCTGGTCGAGCCGCTCTCGCTCGACGAGGCCTACCTCGACGTGACCGAGAACGCCTGGCAGGAGCCGCTGGGTGTGGCGGTCGCAAAGCGCCTCAAGTCCGCGATCCACGAGACCACCGGTCTCACGGCGTCGGCCGGCGTGGCGCCGAACAAGTTCCTCGCCAAGATTGCCTCCGGCTGGCAGAAGCCCGACGGCCTGACCGTCATCGCTCCCGGCCGCGTCGAGCGCTTCCTGCAGGAGCTGCCCGTCGACGCGCTGTGGGGCGTCGGGCCGGTCACCGCGAAGAAACTCGCCGCCCACGGCATCACACGGCTGGTGGACGTGCGCGTCGTGGACCTCGAGGCCCTGCGCGCCATCGTCGGCACGCTGGCTGACTGGCTGAAGGACCTCGCCGAGGGACGTGACAGCCGGACCGTCGAACCGGATCGACCGTCGAAGTCGTCGGGCTCCGAGTGCACTTACGAACACGACCTGACGAGCGCCGACGAGATCCGGCGCGAGGTCACGGAGATGGCCGGCGAGTGCGCGGGCTGGCTCGACAAGCGCGGGCTCTACGCGCGCACGGTCACCATCAAGGTGCGCTATGCCGACTTCGAGACCATCACGCGCAGCCGCAGCGCCGAGCCGACGCGCGAGGTGTCCGGGATCACGGCCCGGGCGCTCGAGCTGCTCACGAAGACGGATGCCGGTGCCCGCGCCGTGCGCCTGCTCGGCGTGAGCGTGCACAACCTCGTGGATACGACGGCGCCGCCTGCCGCCGCCGTGCGCAGCCGCCGCGGGCTCGACCTGCCGCGTCTGCCGTTCGACGACGACCCGCCAGCCAACCTCTAGGGTCTGCGGCGGCGGAACGCTGGCCCGCCGCTACGGCGTGAGGACGCGCACCCGCCGCAGCACCACCTCCTCGAGCGGTGCCTCACCGTTGACCGCCACCGCCTCGATGGCCTTCACCACGTCGAGCCCGGCGAGCACCTTGCCGAAGACGGTGTACTTCTGGTCGAGCGACTGCGCGCGCGCGGTCACGATGAAGAACGACGTGCTGGCCGAATCGATCTCCGCCTGGCGCGCCATCGACACGGTGCCGACCTCGTGCGGCTGGTCGTTGAACTCGGCCTTCAACTGATGGATCTGGCGTTCCTGCGCGTCGGTGAGCGGCGCCTTGCGGGTCGCCATCATGCCCGTCTGCACGACGAACCCCTTCACCACCCGGTGCCAGGTGGTGCCGTCGTAGACGCCGAGCGCCGCCAGACGCAGGAAGTTGCGGACGTGTTCCGGCGCCTTGTCGGGCGTGACGCCGATCGTGATGTCGCCGAGTGACGTCTCGAGCACGGCCGCCACCTTTGCCAGCGCCTCGACACTCTCGGTCGAGAACGGCGGCGGCACCTCGGCCGGCGTGTCGCGGATGACCACCGCCGTCACGGTCACCGGGTCGACCGGCACGCCCTTGTCGTCGGTCGCGGCCTCCGAGATCCGCTGCGCCACGCGCAGCCCTTCGCTGACCCGGCCAAACACGGTGTGCTGGCCGTCGAGGGCCGGCTGGTCCACGATGCAGATGAAGAACTGCGTGCCGCCGCTGTCGGGCCGTCCCGGCACGATCACGGCCGACACGGCGCCGCGCGTGTGCTTCTCGGTCAGGCCCTCGCGAGCCACGAGGTTCAGGCCGCCGGTACCGGCCTTCGCCCTGGTCGCCGGACCTTTCGTGAGCGGATCGCCCCCCTGCACCACTCCCTGCCGCACCACGCGGTGGAACGTCGTGCCGGTGAGGCCGCCCTCGCGGACGGTCTTGATGAAGAGCCCGACGTGGTTCGGCGCGTGCTCGGGCAGCAGGTCGATCACGATCTCCCCCGCCGCCGTCGTGAGCACCGCCTGCTTGCCGCGCATCTCGTCGAGCGTGAGCGGCGTACGGAAGAGCGCGGGCGGCGTGGACGCGGCGGGCTGTGCCGGTGCCGCCGGCCGCGGCTTCACGCCCTGGGCAGCGGCGAGGCCGGCGCCATGTGCCATCAGACCGACCACCATCACCACTGCGAGCCCACGCATGCGTTCCGCCTCCGCCGCCGATTGTAGCCGCGGTCCCACCATCCGTCACCGTCATTGCCGCGCGGGCACGAACCGTTTGGCGGGCCGGCCGTCTAACCCGGACGATTGCAGCCCGCGTTGGGGTTGCACCTTGCACGCGCGGGATCGGTGAGGGCCGGAGGACACTGCCATGACCGTGCCCGTACTGATCGCCGCACTCGCGTTCGCCCCGGTGCCGTTGCGCCCGACCGTACACGCCGTCGCGCCTGACGCGCGTTCCAACCCCGGCGATCGCACCTACGCGACCGCCGATCGGCTGCGCCCGCAGGCACCGCGTGTGGAGTCGTGGCTGCGCGAGGCGCGCCGCCGCTCGCCGACCGTGCAGCGTCTGGTCGATCGCATCGAGCAGAGCGACGTCATCGTCTATCTCGACATCAGCCGCAACCTGTCGCGGAACGTGACGGCCTGCCTGACCTGGATGGCGGCCACCAGCTCGCGGCGGATCGTCCGCGTGTCGTTCCGGGATGACCTGCGCCCGGGCGATGCCATCGCGATGCTCGCGCACGAGCTGCAGCACGTGGTCGAGGTCATCGACCATCCCGAGGTGCGCTCGACCGAGACGCTGCTCCAGCTCTACACGCGCATCGGCCATCCCACCGGCGACAACGGCCTGCGCTGGGACACCGCCGACGCCGTGGCCGTCGGCACACTCGCCCGTCTCGAGGTGACGAGTGGCTTCCGGCCGAACCCGGGCAGCGACGTCAGGAAAGGAACGTAGCGATCTGGTCGAGCGGCTTGCGGGCGATATCGGGGACCTGCGCGTCCGGCGCGGGGTACCCGACCACGAGCAGCAGGAACGGGCGTTCGTGCGCGGGCCGGCCGAGCAGGGTCGTCAGGAAGCCCATCGGACTGGGCGTGTGCGTGAGCGTCGCCAGGCCCGCATCGTGCAGCGCGGTGATGAGGATGCCGGTGGCGAGGCCCACCGACTCGGTCGCGTAGTAGTGCTTTACGGCCTCGCCATCGGGGCCGACACCATGCGGCTCCACGAACACCGCGATGAGCCATGGCGCGATCTCGAGAAACGGCTTGTCGGCGTCGGTGCCGAGGGGCGCCAGGGCAGCCAGCCATGCGGCCGGAGCGCGCGTCTGGTAGAACTCGCGTTCCTCGTCCTCGGCGGCGGCGCGCAGGCGCCGGCGCAGCTCGGCGTCGTCGCGGCCCACGGCCACGAAGTGCCACGGCTGCTGGTTGGCGCCGCTCGGCGCAGTGCCTGCGGCCAGCAGGCACTGCTCGATGAGGGCGCGCGGCACCGGATCGGGTGAGAAGGCGCGCACGGTGCGCCGCCGGGCCGCGCGCGCCGCAAAGACGGTGGCGCGCTCGAGCGACGTGGCGACGGACAGGCGCTGGAAGTCGAGGGGACGGACGCGGGGGGCCATCGGAACTCCGGGACGGGCGCTAGTCGCGGTCGCGCCCGCGATAGAACTGCTTGACGGCCCGCGACAGGATCTTGCCCTGCGCCCGCTCGACGATCCGGCCGCGCACGTCCTGGCGGGCTTCGAGCGACCGGGTTTCGTCCTGCAGCTTGTGGAAGCTCTCTCGAGCCGCGAGGCCTCGAGTTGGCCGCCTTCGACCGCCGCCCGCACGGCGCAGCGTGGCTCGCTGCGATGCCGGCAGTCGCTGAAGTGGCAGCCGGGCGCGAGCGCGTCGATGTCTTCGAACGACGTGGTCGTGGTGTCGGGCGCCGTCCACAGCTGCAGCTCGCGCATGCCCGGCGTGTCGATGAGCAGCCCGCCGCCGGGCAGCGGCACCAGCTGGCGGTGGCGGGTGGTGTGGCGTCCGCGCTGGTCCGACGATCGGACCTCGCCAGTCGCCAGCAGCTCGCTGCCGAGGAGGTGGTTGATGAGCGTGGACTTGCCGGCGCCGGAGCTGCCGAGCAACGTGCCGGTCTGCCCGGGAAGCAACGCCGCGCGCACGCGGTCGAGGCCGCGCCCATCGCGCACGCTCACCGCGTAGATGTCAGCGCCGGGAGCCACCGCCTCGCACTCCGCAATCTGCGGCCCGACGTCGGCCACGAGATCCGCTTTGCTCAGGAGCACCTGCGGCCTGGCGCCGCTGTCCTGCACCAGCACGAGGTAGCGTTCGAGGCGGCGCGGGTTGTAGTCGCGGTCGAGCCCCATCACGATGAAGACGACATCGATGTTGGCGGCCACGACCTGCTGCTCGGTGAGCTCGCCGGCCGCCTTGCGCGAGAAATGCGTCCGTCGTGGCAAAATCGCTTCGATGGTGGCGGTGCGTTCGCCCGGACTGATGCGGATGGCGACCCAGTCGCCCACCGCGGCCATGGCGTGCCGCCCGACGGCTTCGTGCAGCAGCTTGCCGGAGTGCTGCGCGCGAACATCGCCGGTGGTCGTGTAGAGGCGCAGCAGATGGTTGTACTCGATGGCGACCCGCGCCGGCGTCAGGCCCTCGGCGGCGAAGGGACGAAACGCCGCCTGCCACGCCGCGTCCCAGCCGTAGAGCGCCAGGTCCACGGGAGGCGTGGACGGCTCGGCCGGCTCGTCGGCGGTGGGCGGTGGCCCGGACATCGGCGTAGTGTCCCGCGTCTGGCGGTCGCTGACAAGCGCCGGGCGGTGGCGGCCCGGGCCGGAGCCGGCGCATGAGCGATCAGCTCTCCCTCTTCGAGCCCCCCGAGGACGAGGCGTCGCGGCAGGCGCGCGCGACCGGCGACGCGCTCGAGGCCCGGCGCCAGCGCGCCGCGGTGGTGGCGGCAACGCTGCCCTCCGAGGTCGCCTTCGGCACCAGTTCGTGGACGTTCCCCGGCTGGGCCGGACTGGTGTATCCGCCCGGGCTGTCCTCCACCGCCCTGTCGCGCGAGGGCCTGCGGCACTACGCGCGTCATCCCCTGCTGACGACCGTTGGCGTCGATCGCAGCTACTACGCGCCGATCCCGATCGACGACCTGCGCCAGTACGCCGACCAGCTCCCCGACAGCTTCCGGTGCTGCCTCAAGGCACCGGCCGCGGTGACCTCACGGCTGGCACCCACCTTCGGTGGCCCGCGCGGCGCGGCGGCGCCGAATGCCGACTTCCTGTCGGTCGACCGCTTGATCGCCGACCTGCTGGAACCGCTGTCGATCGCCTTCTTCACGCACACGGGCCCGATCGTGCTGGAGTTTCCACCGGGCGCGCGCGACCAGGCCCAGCCGCCGGCGGCCTTCATCGAAGCCCTCGATCGCTTCCTCGGACAGCTCCCCCGCGACTTCCACTACGCCGTCGAGATTCGCGACAAGGCGCTGCTCACGCCGGCCTATCGGGCCGTGCTGGCGCGGCACGACGTGGCGCACACCTACAACTACTGGTCGGCGATGCCGATGCCGCTGGCGCAGGCGGCCGTGGTGCCGCCGGAAGCGCTGCCGTTTGCGGTGGTGCGCCTGCTGCTGCGGCCCGGCACGTGGTACGAACAGCAGCGCGATCACTTCAAGCCGTTCGACCGCCTCGTCGAGCCCGACGAGCCGATGCGCGACGAAGTCGTGGCCCTCACCGCCCGCGCGCTCGCGAAGGGCCGCAGGGTCTACGTCCTCGTGAACAACAAGGCCGAGGGGTCGTCGCCGCTCACCGTCGAAGCGCTGGCCGCACGGCTGGCCGGCGTGCTCACTGCAGCAGGTCGAACATCCGGCTGAACTTGATGACGAGGCTGCGGTCTTCGCGCCGCGGTCTCGGATTGAGATCGTAGAGGCCGCGGGTGTCGTTGTAGACCACGAACAGGCCGGTGTTGGCGGCCTGCAGCCAGCCCAGGCGCAGGTTCATCGACCAGACGTCGGCGCGGTCGTTGTACTGCACGAGCGACTGCACGAAGATCCGCGGCGTGAACGAGTACGACAGACGCGTGCGGACGAGGTTGGTCACGAAGTCGCCCTGCGGCAGGTCGACGTCGTTGCGCTGGTAGGACACCTCGCCGGTGAGCTGCTGGCCGGCGCGGAAGCGCACCGTGGGGTTGAAGGACTTGCGGCGGCCGCTGAAGAAGCCGCCGATGATGGTCTGCAGGTTGACGCTGACCGCCCGGCCCTGATTGGTCATGATGACCGGCTGGATCTCGGCGTTGTTGTAGGAGCCGGCCGGCACGAAGATGCCCGGATAGATCTGGAACGGGACGCGCACGCCTTCCTGCGTGAGGTTGACGCCGGTGTGCACCTCGGTCGAGTCCTTGAACTGCCAGTGATTGTCGATGTGGGCGTAGCCGGTTTCCTGGAAGTTGTCGAAGCCCCAGTAGCCGCGGTACGAGACGTGCGGGCGCAGTTCCTGGAAGATCCGATTCGGGCGGAAGCGCGTCATGATCCGCACGTCGGGCTTGCGGTAACCGCCACGCGACAGGAAGCCGACCTCGGGATTGAAGTTGCCGCCCACTTCCTGGTAGCCCGCATCGACGTCGATGCGTTGCAGGTTGGTGCGCGAGCGGATGTTGAAGGCCGTGTCGTCGCCGGAGCGCCCCGGGGTCTCGGTCTTCGCCACGAAGCCGGAGACGACGGTGTTCTGCCTGATGCCCCAGCGTCCATCGACCGCGTAGGTGCGGCCGTAGTCGTCATCACCCGCCAGGTCGCCGACGCCCATGCGCTGGGTGATGAGGCCGCCGATCTGCGAGCGGTTGGGCAGGTCGCGGCTCACCCGCACCACCGCGAAGTTGTTGCTGGGGATGCGGTTGTCGATGTCGTTGGTCTGCATGTTCAGCAGGCCGATGTTGAACTTCCCCGCCTTGCCCGACATCCGGCCGCCGGCGATGATCGGCACCGCCTCGCCGTTCGAGGACAGGCCGATGCGCCGGCTGAAGAACAGGTCGACTTCGCCCTGGTTGCCGACCGAGAAGAAGCCGGCGTTCTCGAGGAAGAACGGCCGCTTCTCGGGGAAGAACAGGTTGAAGCGATCGAGGTTGACCTGCTGGTCGTCGACCTCGACCTGCGCAAAATCGGTGTTGACGGTGGCATCGAGCGTCAGCGCCGGCGTGACGCTGTACTTGAGGTCGCCGCCGAACTCCGCGGAGTTGTCGGTCGGCGCCGGGTCGACGCCCGACGTGATGGTCTGGCCGAGCGCATACGGCATGAGCTTGAGGTTGCGCACGGGCGGCGTCTTGATGCCCGAGACCGAACCGGCCAGCGACACGCGGTAGAGGTTGAACTGGCGCGGAATCGGCGCCCAGTAGGCGCGCTCGTTCTTGCGACGGATGTTGCGCTGGAAGTTGACGCCCCACGTCTGGTCGGGCGTGCCCGGAAAGCGCAGCGTCTTGAACGGGATGGCGAACTCGGCCGTCCAGCCCACCTCGGAGATCTTCGTCCGCACCGTCCACGCGCCGTCCCAGTTGATGTTGAAGCCGCCGCCCGAGCCGGCCGCCGAGGTGCCGCCGAACGCGACGCCGCCGCCGCCCTGGCCTTCGTTGGTCACCTGGCCGTCGTATTCGCCGCCGGCCGCGCTGGTGCCGAACACGAAGCCGTTCTGGCGATCGCGATAGGTGTCGACGAGCATGCGGAAACTGTCCACGTCGTCGAGCGAGGCGTCGCGCCGCGGGTCGGCGGTGACGATGCCGCCGGGCTCGGCGTCGTACATCACGGCGCCGATGTAGAGCGTGTCCTTCGTGAACACCAGGCGCACTTCGGTCTTCTCGGTGGCCGGCGCGCCCTCGAGGGGTTGCTCCTGGAAGAAGCCGCTGATGACCGGCGCCGACTTCCACGCGGGATCGTTGAGCACCTCGCCGTCCATGGCGGGCGCCTCGGGCACCGCTCCGGCCGTGCCGGCCGGGCGCGGACGGGTCGCCGGAGAGGCCTGCTGCGCGAACGCCGCCGTGTGAGCCGCGAGAACCAGCCCGATCAGGACCAGCCCAGACAGGACGCGCCACGGGCGTGCCGCGGACGTCAAGAACTGAGGGAATCGCATAAGGTAGGGTGAGTACTATAGCTGTCGATGCGGACGTGCCATGTCATCACTTGTCATGCAGATTCCCGCCGAGAACGGGCCGCTTCCGGGCGAACTGACCACCGCTGAGATGCGGCTCGGCACGCTCATCGTCTTCGCCCACGGCGCCGGCGCCGGTCATCGCTCGCCTTTCATGCGCCGCTTCGCGGACCTCTTCGCCGCCCGCGGGCTCGATGTGCTCACCTTCGACTTCCCGTACATGGCCGGTGGCCGCAAGTTGCCCGACCGTCCCCCGGCCCTCGAATCGGCGTTCCGCGCCGCCGTTTACGCTGCAGTACAGGTGCTCGGCGGGCGTATCTCGGCGGTGGTCGTCGCCGGCAAGTCGATGGGCGGACGCATGGCGACGCACGTCGCCGCTCAGCCCGACCGCTGGACGTCCCCGGTGCCGCTCACGGCGGCGATCGCCTTCGGGTATCCCCTGCGTCCTCCGGGGCCGCGCGGCGGCGATCGGGTGTCGCACCTGGCGCAGCTGGCCGTGCCGACGCTGGTGGTCCAGGGCACGCGCGACCCCTTCGGCGGTCCCGACGACGTGCGGCAGGCGACCGCCGACGCGCCTCGGGTGACGGTGCTGCCGGTCGAGACGGGCGACCACTCACTCAAGGTCACGGTCGCCTCGGGGCGGCGTCAGGACGAGGTGGAAGCGTCGATCGCCGATGCGGTGGTTGGGTTCGTGGCCGACGCCGCGGCCTTCGGCACCCGCTGACCACTCGTCCCACGTCCCGGCCGCCGTCCTGAAACAATCGGCGCGCGCTGCCGCTCCAAGCGTGGCATGAGCTGGATTGCCGACCTCCGCCTCGCGCTTCGCCTGCTGGGCCGCAGTCCCCTGTTCACCGTCACGTCGATGGTCTCGCTCGCTGCGGGCCTGGCCGTGCCGAGCGCGGTCGTGAGCCTGGCAGATGCGCTGCTGGCGCCGGCCCCCGGCGTCCGCGACCCCGGGCGCCTGGTGGACATCGGCCGCAGCACCGACGGCGGCGGCTTCGACAACATGGCGCATCCGGCCTTCGAGTACCTGCGCCGGCACGCCACCTCCTTCGACGGCATGGCCGCAGTGGACTTCGGCGGGCGGCCGATGAGCCTCACCCTCGACGGCACCAGCGAGCGCGTCTTCGGCACCCTCGTTTCGGCGGGGTTCTTCGACGTGCTGGGCGGACCAGTGACCCTCGGCCGCGGCTTCCGCCACGACGAAGACCTGGTGCCCGGTGCCCGCCCGGTGGTCGTGCTCACCCATCGATTCTGGACGCGGCGGCTCCACGGCGACCCCGACGTCATCGGCCGCCCGCTGCGGCTGAACGCGCACGAGTTCACGGTCGTCGGCGTCGCCGGGCCCGGCTTCGAGGGGGCGAGCCTCGCCGGCACCGACGTCTGGATGCCGATGGCGATGGTGGCCGAGGCCCGCGGCCTCGCCGATGCGGCCTTGCTGACGAGTCCACGCGCCGTCTGGCATGTCGGCCTCGGGCGCCTCAAGGACAGCGTGTCGCGCGAGACCGCGCAGGCGGAACTGCAGACCCTGATGCGGCACTTCGTCGCCGTCACGCCGGAGGCCAACCCGCGCCATTCCGTCGCGCTCGTGGCGACCAGCCGCGTGCCCGGGCCGATGCGGGCGCCGTTTTTCGGCTTCCTTGGCGTGCTCTTCGCGCTGGCGATGGCGCTGCTGGCGATTGCCGCCAGCAACGTCGCCGGACTGCTGCTGGCGCGCGCCTCGACCAGGCGGCGCGAGATGGCCACGCGACTGGCGATCGGGGCCAGCCGGCGGCGCCTGGTGCAGCAGCTGCTGATCGAAACCGGCGTGCTGTTTGCCGCGGCGGCGGTTCTCGCCGTGCCGCTCACGATGGCCGGGGTGTGGCTGCTGCAGCAGTCGCTGCCGCCACTGCCGGTCGTGCTCAACCTGCACCCCGCCGTGAACGCCCGCATCGTGGCCTTCGCGGTTGGCCTGTCGCTCGTGTCTGCGGTGATCTTCGGTCTGGCGCCGGCCCGGCACGCGCTGGGCGCCGACATCGCGCCGCTGCTGCACGGCGGCACCAGCACGCCGGATCTCCGGCGCGGACGCCTTCGCCAGGCGCTGGTGGTGGTCGAGGTCGCCTTGTCGCTGATGCTGGTGGTGATCGCCGGCCTCTTCGTGCGCACGCTGCAGGCCGCCGCCGCCATCGACCCGGGCTTCACGACCCGCGACATCCTGCTCGCAAACGTCGAGGTCGCGCTGTCGGGCTATCGCGACGAGATGGCGGTGGATCTGGTGGGCCGCTTCGAGCGGCGTCTGGCAGCGCTGCCCGGCGTGACCGCCGTGGCCGCGGCGCGGATGATCCCGCTGCAGGGCAGCGGCTTCGGCCTGGGCGAGCTGCGCGTGCCCGGCTACCGCGGCCCCGCCGGAGACGACCGGGTGGACGCTGATTGGGACGTCGTCACGCCCGCCTACTTCGACACCATCGGCATGCGCCTGGTGGATGGACGCGGCTTCAGCGGCGCCGAGCGTCGCGACCAACCGCGCGTGGCGATCATCAATGAGGCCTTCGCGACCGCTGCCTGGCCGGGACGACCCGCCGTCGGCCAGCGCCTGCTGCACCGCGAGGCCGGCGATCGCGAGGTGCCAATCGAGGTGGTCGGCGTGGCGGCCGATGCGAAGTACCGCTACATCAGCGATGCGCCGCAGCCCTTCATCTACGTCCCGATGGCGCAGCACCCGGTGAGCGATGTCACGTTCTTCGTGCGCCACCTCCCCGGACAGTCGCCGTCGCGGGCCGTGCGGGCGGCGCTGGCCGATGTCGAGCCCTCCGTGCCGGCGATGTTCGTGCAGGCGTTCGATGAGGCGGTCGGCATCGGCCTGATGCCGCAGCGGCTTACGGCGTGGGTGGCCGGCAGCGTCGGCACCGCGGGGCTCGTGCTGGCGGCCTTCGGGCTCTACGCGCTGATGGCGTTTGTCGTCACCACGCGGACGCGCGACCTCGCGATCCGCCTCGCCCTCGGGGCGACACCTGCCGACGTGCGGACGATGGTGGTGCGACAGGCGACGGTGCTGGGTGGCCTTGGCACCGCGCTCGGCCTGCTGCTGGCGGCCGGTGTCGGCACGCTGCTGGCGTCGCTGCTGGTCGGTGTGGCCGTGGTCGACGTGCCCAGCTACGCCGGCGCCGTCGCGCTCTTCCTGGCGGTGCTGACGCTCGCCAGCTGGCTGCCCGCGCGGCGCGCGGCGGCGACCGACCCGTCCACCGCGCTGCGGGCCGAATAGCCGGCGTCAGCCCTTCGGCGGGTCGGCGCGATAGGGTTCGTGCAGACCGACCGGCGAGCCGGGCTTGCGCAGCCGCAGGTTGATCATCTCGACGAACACCGAGAAGCCCATCGCGAAGTAGATGTAGCCCTTCGGGATGTGCTGCCCGAGACCTTCGCCGACCAGCGACATGCCGATCAGCATCAGAAAGCTCAGGGCCAGCACTTTGACGGTCGGGTGCTGCTGGACGAAGTCTGAGACGCTGTTGGCCGAGATCATCATGATGCCGACGGCCAGCATCACCGCGATGACCATCACCGTGATCGACTCGGCCATGCCGACGGCGGTAATCACCGAGTCGAGCGAGAAGACGATATCGAGCAGCATGATCTGGAAGATGACCGCGCCAAACGACGGCGCCACCTTCGCCGAGCGCTCTCCTTCCACGCCTTCGAGCTTGTCGTGAATTTCGATGGTGGCCTTCGCCAGCAGGAACAGGCCACCGCCGAGCAGTATCAGGTCACGCCCCGAGATGCCGCGGCCGAACACGGTGAAGAGCGGCTCGGTGAGCCGGACGATCCAGGCCAGCGAGAACAGCAGCAGGATGCGCATGACCATCGCGGCCAGCAGACCGACGCGGCGCGCCTTCGCCTGCTGTGCCGCCGGCAGCTTGCCGGCGAGAATCGAGATGAAGATCACGTTGTCGACGCCCAGCACGACCTCGAGGGCCGTGAGCGTGGCAAGCGCGATCATGTTGTCGGCGGTGAACAGAGCTTCCATCGTGGGGACCGCCTTATGCGGAAACGGGACGCCGCGGCTTGTGCGCGCAGGCGCCGGTGTTCACGCAGCCATCGGCCAGGCGCAGGCGCGCGACCGGCTCGCCGGCCAGCAGGTGCGTGGTGACGATCTCATCGATGTCGGCCGCCGTCACCCCGCCGTACCAGATTGCCTCCGGGTAGACGACCACCGTGGGCCCGTGTTCGCACTGATCGAGGCAGCCGGCGCGATTGGCGCGCACGGTGCGACCGAGGCCGTGGTCGGCCAGCGCCTTCTTGAACAGCTTGTGGAGCGCTTCGCCGCCGTCAGGATCGCAGCAGCCGCGCGGATGATCGGCCGCGCGCTGGTTGCCGCAGACGAACACGTGGCGCTCGAACGCTGGCATTACGACAGCTCGGTGAGCTCGGAGCGGGTCTGCAGCGCGCCCCAGGTCTCGGGGTCCTGCCACAGCAGCGTCCAGAAGTAGCGGCCGACGTCCCCCTTGGGAAACGCCGCTGACAGCTGGTCGGCGGCCGACGCGATCGCTTCGGGCGTCGGGGTCTTCGGCGTCTCGTCTTCGATGAGGCCGTCGACGTGCGTGATGCCGAGCGCATCGAGGAAGGCGCCCATCATCGGCCGCTGGAACTCGAGGTGGTAGACCACCAGCAGCCGCGCGGCCAGCAGGTCGGAGACCTGGGCGATGCCGCCGAGGTACTTGGCCCGCTTGTCGACGCCGAGCGCCTGCACGCTGCGCGGGCGGAACTTGATCTGGCGGGCGATGAGCGCGATGGCCTCGGCCTGTTCGAGCGCGGCGTTCTCATCGGTCCAGAACGCGGTGGCGGCGGCGACCCGGCGGTCGGTAGGCATCGTCCGCCACAGCTTGGCGGGCCGCATTTCCTCGAGAGTGGACGACATAGGCATCCACAGGATAGCAAACCGGCCCGGCGGCGCGGTGTCCGATGGCGGTTTCCCCCGCAAAACCGGGGAGTCAGCCGCTCAGGCGACCCAGGCGACGCGGCGCAGGAGCGCGGCGTCGTCGAGCATGCGCCCGGCGCCCTGCACGACCGAGGTCAGCGGATCGGCCGCCACCTGGACCGGCACGCCGGTCTCTTCGCGCAGCCGCTCGTCGAGCCGCGTCAGCAGCGCGCCGCCGCCGGTGAGCACCATTCCCTGGTCGTAGATGTCGGCAGCGATTTCCGGCGGCACGCACTCCAGCGCGTTCTTCACCGCGCTGACGATCGCGCGCAGTGGTTCGGCCAGCGCATCACGCACTTCGTTCTCGGTGACGTCGACGATGCGGGGACGGCCTTCGCGCATGCAGCGGCCGCGTACTTCCATGTTGCGCACCGGCTCGCCGGGACACGCCGAGCCGAGGCGGATCTTGACGTCTTCGGCCGTGCGTTCGCCGATGAGCAGCCCGTGACGGCGACGCATGAAGCTGATGATGGCGTCGTCCATGTGGTTGCCGGCGGTACGGATGGCGCTCGTGTAGACCATGCCGCCGAGCGAGATGACGGCGATGTCGGTGGTGCCGCCGCCGATGTCCACGACCATGCTGCCGGTGGCTTCGGTGATCGGCAGGCCGGCGCCGATCGCCGCCGCCATCGGCTCTTCGACCAGGTGCACTTCGCTGGCCTTGGCGCGGTAGGCGCTATCGACCACGGCGCGCCGCTCGACCTGTGTGATGCTCGACGGGATGCCGATGACCAGGCGCGTGCGGCGCCAGGTGACGCTGCCCTGCGCTTTGCGGATCAAATGGCTGAGCAGGCGTTCAGCGGCTTCGAAGTCGGCGATGACGCCGTCGCGCAGCGGCCGTATGGTCGTGATATTCGCGGGCGTTCGCCCGAGCATCGCGTGGGCGGCGTGCCCGACGGCCTCGGTCTTGTCATTCTGCGTGTTGATGGCCACGATCGACGGCTCGTCCACGACGATGCCGCGGCCGGGCGCGAACACGACTGTATTCGCCGTGCCAAGATCGACGGCGAAATCACGAGCGGCGAAGGGCAGAATGTTCAGCAACATGACACTTCTCAGTCAACGGCTCGCGGAGTCTAGCCGCAATTGTGGCAAGTCGTGTGCCGTCCTTGCCAGCGGCCGTCATTTTCCGCGTCAGGCCGTGCAATCATGGGAGGAAACCTGACGTCTGGCGCACGCGTCGTTAGGGCGCAACCCTGAGCCAGCCCCCGCGGAAAGCGACGGTTCGCGTACCTAATGGGCAGAATTGTCAGTCGGAGTCAGCCGGCTGACACAATGGCGTCAGCAGGGCGTTCGACCGAAGGCCCCGACACGGAGACCCACGCGATGCATCCGACCGAGAGCTTCTTCGACCAGGTGACCCGCTACTTCAACGACGCCGCGCGCTTCACCACCTACCCCGAGGGGCTGCTGTCGCAGATTCGTTGCTGCAACAGCATCTACCGCTTCGACTTCCCGCTGCGGCGCGCCGACGGCACCATCGAGGTCATCCACGGCTGGCGGGTCGAGCACAGCCATCACAAACTGCCGACCAAGGGCGGCATCCGCTATGCGCCCGACGTGCACGAGGAAGAAGTCATGGCGCTGGCGGCGCTGATGACCTACAAGTGCTCGATCGTGGACGTGCCCTACGGCGGCGCCAAGGGCGGCATCAAGATCGATCCCCGGAACTACACGGTCGAAGAGCTCGAGCGCATCACCCGCCGCTACACGCACGAGCTGGTGAAGAAGAACTTCATCGGCCCGGGGATCGACGTGCCGGCCCCCGACTACGGCACCGGCGAACGCGAGATGGCGTGGATCGCCGACACCTATTCGGCCCTGCACCCCGGGCAACTCGACGCCATCGGCTGTGTGACCGGCAAGCCGTTGTCGCAGGGGGGCGTGAACGGACGCCGTGAAGCCACCGGCCGCGGTCTCTTCTTTGCGATTCGCGAGGCCTGCTCGCACGCCGAAGACATGCAGCCGCTCGGCCTCACTACCGGCCTCGAGGGCAAACGTGTGGTCGTGCAGGGCCTCGGCAATGTCGGCTACCACGCGGCGCGGTTCTGCCGTGAGGCCGGCGCGCTGGTCATCGCCATCGCCGAACGCGAAGGCGCGATCATGAATCCGAAGGGCCTCCACGAAGAGGAGGTCTTCCAGCACCGCAAGGGCGGCGCCTCGATTCTCACCTTCCCCGGCGCGACGCCGCTCGCCAGCACGGCCGCGGCCCTGGAGATCGACTGCGACATCCTCATTCCAGCGGCGCTCGAGAACCAGTTCACCGCCGAGAACGCGCCCCGCATCAGGGCGAAGATCCTCCTTGAGGGTGCCAACGGCCCCACCACCCCGGATGCCGATCCGATCTTCCGGCAGAAGGGCGTGCTGGTCATCCCCGACATCTACGCCAACGCCGGCGGCGTCACCGTGTCGTACTTCGAGTGGTTGAAGAACCTCTCGCACGTGCGCTTCGGCCGCATCTCGAAGCGTCACGAAGAAGCCAACGAGCGCCAGATGCTGAAGGCGATTGAACTGGCCACCGGCACCAGCTTCACCGAGGCGCAGCGGGCCGAACTCGCCAAGGGCCCCGACGAACTCGACCTCGTGAACTCGGGCCTCGAGGAAACGATGGTCAACGCCTACAACGGCCTGCGCGAGACCCGGAAGCAGCATCCCGACGTGCCCGACCTGCGCACCGCCGCCTTCCTCACCGCGATCCACAAGGTGGCGAGGAGCTACATGGAACTCGGGATCTTCCCATAGCGTGCGCGTTGCGCACGCGCGGGAAGATCCCGAGTGCGGGACTTGGGGCTGGGGGCTGGCTGGGGCGTGCAGCGTCACACGTTCGAAGTAACGAGTGCATCGGTGCGGCACCGATGCGACCGCGTGACACGGCCCGCCCCAGCCCCCAGCCCCAGGCCCCCAGCCCCCTGGGGCTTAAGAAAACGCTCGTGGTATTCAGTGTGTTTTATGAAGAAGTAGACGG
>JANNIB010000282.1:0-5706 GCA_031404695.1 Acidobacteriota bacterium | reverse complement strand
GTTGACGCCAGCGTCAGTGGCTTCGGCACGGTGCGTGCCGTCTCGCCGGTGCCGAACGGTCTCGAACCCACAGGGAGGTTCTTTGGCCCGTCCGATGACATCGTCGCCGTGGCCGGCGGACGCTACCTGGCATGGGTCGCCAGCACGGCTCCGTCGCGCGGGCCGTTACTCGCCTTCGACCGCCGGACGCGCACCCTCATCGATGCCACAAGCCTGCTCCCAACCGATGCCACGGGATCCAGGCTCATCAACAACCGACTGCTCGTCAGCGACTCCCACCAGCCGCGGCTGTTCATCGCGGGCGACCCGTTGTTCGGCGGGCCCACGCGCGCGGCGGAGGAACTCTGGGCCATCGACCTTCAGGGGGCCCCACCCGTGCGTGTCGGCACCTCGCAGCTTCTGATCGAGGACGCCGCCTACGCCGCCGACACTGACGAGCTGTTCTATCTGGACGGCGCCGTCGACAACAGCGCCCGCGTCACCTGGGTCGTCGCGGTGAACGCCACGACGGGTCAGGAAATGCGCCGCTGGATGCTGTCAGGGGTCGTCACCGCTATCCGCACCGACGCCACGGGCCGTGTCGTCTGGGTCAACCACAACGGCATCGAGGCGCTCGACGGCGCTACCGGCGTCGTGCTCGCGTCGTCGAACCAGTTCAGTGCCGCCAACACCACGGTGGATGCACCGCGAGGCCTGCTGCTGGTACGACAGGGCGATTTCCTGGTGGCCGTCGATCCCCTGCGGCTCACCGAGATCGGCCGCACGCGCGTGGCGTTCATGCCGCCGGACGAGGGCATGTCACGCACGGCGCAAAGCCTGCCGGGGCGTTGGATGACCGGCGCCTACACGGTGCGCACCGAAACGCGAGAGACGCTTGTGCGCTACGGACGCACCGGCCGCGAGGACATCTACGAGTTCACGTGCAATGCGATCGACGTGGACGCCCTGCACCCGAACGGCGTGCGACGCGAGACGGCCGACGTGCTGGCGCGGCTCGGGCCCGGCGGCGGCGCCATCGGCAGCCGCGATCAGGGTCTCGCCTGCCGCGCGCTGGCCGTGCTCGTGCGCTCGCCGTTCGCGCCGACGTCGCTGGCGGCGTCGGTCAGCGGCAACAACGTGTCGCTGACGTGGAGAGATCCGGGCGACACGACCGACTTCGAGATCGAATTCGGGTTCGCGCCCGGACAGCGCGCCGGCTCGGCGCGCGTCGGACGCCTCACGGCCATCGGCATCCCTGGCGTGCCGCCGGGCGTCTACTACGTGCGCGTGAAGGGCGCCAACGAGGTGGGCCCGAGTCCGGTGTCGAACGAAGTGCGGATCGTGGTTCAGTAGGCGGCGAGCAGTCGCGCCGCCCGCATGATGTCGTCCGCGCTCACCAGGTAGAACTCTTCGAGCGGCGGCGCGTACGGCACCGGCGTGTCGAGCGCCCCCAGCACGCGCACCGGCGCGTCGAGCCACTCGAACGCTTCTTCCTGGATGATGGCGGCGACGCTTTCTCCGATGCCGCCGGTGCGGGCGTCCTCATGCACGATGAGCACGCGGCCGCAGTGTTTTGCCACCGCCAGCACGGCCTCGCGATCGAGCGGCGCCAGCGTCCGCAGGTCCAGCACCGACGCCTCGATGCCGTCTTTCGCGAGTGCCTCCGCCACGCGCAGGCACTCATGGACGTAGGCGCCGTAGGAGATCATCGCCAGGTCGTTGCCGCTGCGTCGCAGGGCGGCGGTGCCGATGGGAATCGGCGGCGGAGCGGCGTCGCCAAGCGCCTGCCTGAGGCGCGGGTCGCGGTAGAGCGCGATGTGCTCGTAGTAGAGCACCGGGTCGGGGTCGGCCACCGCACTCGCCATCAGCGCGCGCGCGTCCTCGGGCGTGGACGGCACCACGATCTTGAGCCCGGGAGTGCGGTAGAACCACGGCTCGGTGTTCTGGCTGTGATACGGCCCGCCGTTTCGCAGGCCGCCCCACGGCATCCGCACTACCATCGGCACCTCGCCGCCCCACCGGTAGCGGATCTTGGCGGCGTTGTTCACGAGCTGATTGAAGGCTGTGGCCACGAAGTCGTTGAACTGCAGCTCGCCGATCGGCCGCTGCCCGGCCAGCGCCGCGCCCACGCACACGCCGAGCACGGCGCCTTCAGCGAGGGTCGAGTTGAGGATGCGGTCGCCGAACTCCTCGAGCAGCGGCCGCAGCAACAGGAAAGCGATGCCGAAGGGGCGGCCGACGTCTTCGCCGTAGACGAACACGCGCGGGTCGGCGCGCAGCGCATCACCCACGCCCAGCATCACCGCCTCGAGCAGCGTCGAGCCGGTCGGGTCGAACGGGAGCCCCGCCTCGACCGGCGGCAGCTTCGGCAGTTCGACGCCACGGCCGCGACGCGCCGGCTCGAGCACTTCGACCCGAGTCCGGGGCACTTCGTCCTTGAACACGCCGATGCCGGCCTCGTGCGGCTCCGGCCACGGCTCAGCGATCACCCGTTGGGCCTGCGTCTCGACCAGCGTGTCGGCCCATGTGCGCAGGCGGGCCAATTCGCCGGTGTTGATGATGCGGTCGGCTTCGAGCCTGGCCGCGTAGCGCGCAATCGGGTCGCGGGCCGCCCAGAAGTCGTACTGCTCCGGGTCGGCGTAGCCGGACGCGTGCAGGGCGGGATACTCCCACGACGGCGGCGCCTCCTTGCCGACGTAGAGCATGTCGTCGTGATGGGCATGGCCGCACATGCGCATCGCCACGAGTTCGATGAGGGCCGGGCCGGCCCCGCTCCGCGCGCGGTCCGCGGCCCAGGTGAAGGCGGCAGCCACTGCGTCGCCGTCGGTGCCGTCGATGGTCAGACCCGGGATGCCGTAGCCCACGGCCTTGTCCGCGAACACGCGGGCGGCGCAGTTCTCGCGCGCCGGTGTCGAGAGCGCCATCTGGTTGTTCTGGATACAGAACACCGCCGGCAGCCGCCGCGCCGCGCAGAGGTTGATCGCCTCGTGCCACTCGCCGAGCGAGCTGCCGCCGTCGCCGATGAACGAGAACGCCACGCGTCCGGCGCCCTCCCGCCAGAAGGCCATCGCCATCCCGGCCATCGTCAGCGAGCCGGTGGCGAGCGGCGCCGCCGCCGGCAGCACGCCCCATCCGAAGTCGCCGGTATGCAGGTCCTTGCCGCGCATCGGCGGGCCGGCCTTGCCCACCTGCGCGCGCAGGACCATGGCCACCGCGTCGTCGTCGCCGCGCATCGCCAGCGTGAGGCCGAGATCGCGGATCATCGGCGCGATGACATCGCCGCTCCAGGCGCCGTCGCTGCCGCGGAACTTCGCGCCGCGCTTCAGCCGGATGCCGGCGGCGTAGATCGCCTCCTGCCCGAGGGAGCGGAAGCCCTGGCCGGGAAATGGCTGCATGCCCCAACGGACTTCGCCGCTGGTGAACAGCTGCTTCAGCCGGTTGTCGACCGCGCGGGTGAGCACCATGCCGCGCAGGATCTCCTTGCGCTCGTCGCTCGTGAGCGACGCGGCGAGTGCCTCGCGCTGCAGCCAGGCGTCGCACGACTCCGCGATCTGCGCGCGCGCCTGTTCCAGCCGGCGGATGGCCGACACGCCGGGCGTCGTCTCGTCGAACGCCTCGCCGCCTGACAGCTCGCGGTACAGCCGGCTGGCGAGTTGACGGCGGAAGACCGGACGCAGGGTGTCGAGGCCGGCCTTGTCACGTGGCTTGAGCTTGCCACCGCCGGTGGCCTCGAAGACCTCGAGCACGAGGCGCAGCAGCGCCGGATGCTGTTCGGCCACGAAGGCCCCGAATCGAGACGTCAGGCTGGGCGGGCCGAGGGCGGGCGCGGGAGGGGCCATGTGCCGTTGATTGTACGGCGGCTGCCCCACCACGCGCCTGCCCTCTGCGACCGCCTGCTATGGCTGCGTCGCCGTGCCCGTGCGCACCATCGGATACGAGTAGCCGAACTGCGCCTTCATCTGATCGAGGTAGGTCTTGTACTTCGTGTTGTCGAAGTAGTACTGCTTCATCTGCGCGCGGTAGCGATCAGTTCCATCCGACGTTCATCAGCTCCACCGCGTCGAGCGCGCTGCGTCCGCGCCAAGGCGCGCCGGCGCTGTGGGCGGTCTCGCCTTCGAACAGGTACTCGACCGAGATCATCCCGTTGCCGCCGCTCTCGCCCCAGCTGGTCGAGAGGTTGGAGCCGACGTGGTTGTACATGACCAGGTCCACGTCCTTGAACATCCCCGACCGCACGTAGTAGGCCTTGGTGCCGAGCTGTTCTTCGGCCACCCCGGGCCAGATCATGATCGTGCCGGGCAGTTTCTCGCGCTCCATGATGCGCTTGACCGCCACGGCGGCCACGATGTTGAGCGGCGTGCCGGAGTGGTGACCCTCGCCGTGACCGGGCGCCCCCTCCACGATCTGGTCGCGGAACGTGACGCCGGGCTTCTGCGACGCCTGCGGGATGCAGTCCACATCCGAGCCGAGCGCGATGACGGGCTTGCCGCTGCCCCACTTGGCGACCCACGCGGTGGGGATGCCGGCGACGCCGGTCTCGATGGTGAAGCCGTTCTCCTTCAGCACCCCGGTCAGGTACTTCTGCGTCTCGAATTCCTGGAAGCCGAGTTCGCCGTAACTGAAGACCATGTCGATCGTCACCTGGCCGAAGTCGTATATCCCGCCGACGTCGGCCACTACCTGTTCCTTCAGCTTGGCCACGCGCGGATCGGCCCTCATGGCCGGGGCCGCGAGCGGCTTTGCCGTGGGTGTCTGGGCGTGCTGGCCCGCCTGCGGCATCGCCGCCGCGATGGCCACCGCACATCCCGTTGCCGCGATCCAAGCACTGCGTTGCGCGTCATCCCACCCTCCCTCAAGCCGGGTCCGCCGGCGACCGGATACGTCGTCGGAGTCTCGGAGACGGGCGGATTTCCCACCGTTGCCGGCGGCGGCCGCGTCGCACGTTGTCACGAGCCGCTCCGTCCATGATTCGCATCACCCACTGCTCGCCGGACGATTCCGGACGCTCATGGTTCGAAAACGCCCGTTCAGGCGCAGGCGCGTCGGTGGGCGGCGCCTGCGGGGTCTACAATTTGCGGGTGGGCCAGTACAACACGGCGGAACTGCTGAATCTCGTCGGGTTCACCACCGGTGCGGCGCTGTGCGCCATGCTGCTGGGCCTGGTGCGGCGCGGACGCGCCTCTGCCGACCGCAGTGATCGGCTGCCGTTTCTCACCGCACTGCTCGGACTGGTCTGGAATCTCGGTGAACTCGGCGACTACGTGCTGAGCCGCACCGGCAGCGCGGGGCCGGAGTCGTGGCTGAGCGGCATCTCGTTTGCGGCCCTCGCGACTCTCGCCGCCGTGGTGGTCCACTCGGTGGCCAGGGACGTGCGCGGTGGACGCGCGCTCATCGCCGTGGCCTATGCCTGCAGCCTCGCGGCCACGGTGCTGCAGTTGCGGACCCTCGCGCTCGGCAACCAGCGTCCCTCGGCGCTGGCCTTCACCATTCTCACGGTGGCCTTCGGCGCCATCATCATCCCGCTCGGGCTGCTCACCCGCAGCCAGACCAACGGACGGCGGGCGCTCTGGATGCTGGCCCTCTCCCTCTTTGCGGTGTCGGCGAACCATCTGGGCCACTTCCACAACGACACCGGCGGCTGGGTGGCGGAGATTGTGGGGGCACCAGGCGGTGCTGCCGCTGGCGTTTGCCATCCTCTATCAGGAGTATCGCTTCGCTTTGGCCGAC
>JANNIB010000281.1:0-3948 GCA_031404695.1 Acidobacteriota bacterium | reverse complement strand
AGCTGGCCGACATGAACGCGGCCGCGCCGGCCTGCCAGGCCTGCCCCACCGGCCCGCTCAGCTGCAGGCCGTAGGCCCCCGCCTCGGCCACCGCGAGCAGGCCGCGCACGGCCACGCCGGCACTCAGCCACAGCAACCCTGGCGCCGGCGCGGTCACCGCCACGAGTGGCACGAATACGGCCGCCATCGTGAGGTGCTGCACGACGCCGATGGCCGGAATCGTATGGAGAAACGCCGCGGCGGCGAGCCCGTAAGCGAGGACGACCGCCGCCAGGGTGGCCGGCCGCATGGCACGGGCGGCGGGACGCGCCACCACCCAGACCCCCGCCACGAAAAGCAGCACGAAGGCCGTCTTCGCCGCTACGTAGAGCCCGGCCACGAGCGGCACCATCGCCGCCGGCTGCAACCTCCAGAAGACCAGCGTCACGGCGAGGGCCAGCAGGTTGGCGCTCCAGGCAAGCGCCCACCAGCGGAGCTCACTGCGGCGGCTGGAGCGCGCGAGCAGCAGGAAGAACGTCGCGATCATCGCCAGCGACATCATCTGCGCCGCGGTGCTCCACTGCCAGAGGAGCAGTTGCTCGTGCCCGGTCATCACGTCCGTCTATGTTAGCGCCCGTGCACTCGCGGGCAGGCGCAGGCGGCGCGGCAAGCTCAGCGAGCCGGTGGGTCGTTGCGCAGCGGCCGCACGAAGCGCGTCAGCACCGCGCCCACGGCCAGCAGGCCGGCAAGCACCTGCAGCGGCGTGTCGTAGATGCCGACCCGGTCGGCACCCGGGGGCAGCGCTTCGCGCGCGCGACTCGACAGCTCCGTGATGATGAGCGGCCCGGCGATGGCGGCCGCTGACCACGCCGTCAACAGCGCCCCGTGGATGGCGCCGACGTTCTGCGGCCCGAAGATGTCGGCGAGGAAGGCCGGAATGGTCGCAAACCCGCCGCCGTACATCGTGAACACCAGAAACAGGCTGGCCTGGAAAAGCCACCACGACCCCTGGGCGGCAAGCCCGGGAATCACGATAAACAGCGCCAGCTGGGCCACGAAGAAGATCGTGTAGGTGTGCCTGCGGCCGATGTAGTCGGATCCCGCCGCCCACGCGAAACGGCCGCCGGCGTTGAAGATGCTGATGAGCGAGACGACAGCCCCGGCCTCGAGCGGCGTGCGTCCGAACATGTCCTGCATCATCGGTGACGCCTGGGCCAGGATGCCGATGCCGGCCGTGACGTTGATGAACAGGATGCCCCACAGCAGGTAGAACTGCGGCGTACGGATCGCGGCGTCCCTCGACACACTGTGAGCGGCGATCATCGGGTCGGTGCGCGCGGGCGGCGTCCACCCCGGCGGCGTCCAGCCCGCCGGCGGCGATGCCATGAGCCGTGACCCGGCCAGCATCACGACGAAATACACGACGCCGAGCATCATGACCGTCGAAGCGACGCCGACCAGATTCATCAGGAACACGTTCAGGTAGCCGGCCACGAAGGCGCCGCCGCCAAAACCCATGATCGCCATGCCGGTCGCCATCCCCCGGCGATCGGGGAACCACTTCACGAGCGTACTGACCGGCGAGATGTAGCCGAGGCCGCAGCCGATGCCGCAGGTGATGCCGAGGCCCACGAAGACCAGCAGCGGCTCTCGCACAGCCAGCCCGAAGCCTCCGACGATGAGCCCGGTGCCGAAGAACACGGCCGCCGCGGCCGCCGCCACCCGCGGGCCGCGACGCTCGACCCACGGCCCACCGAACGCCGCGCTCAGCCCGAGCAGTGCCAGGGCCGTCGTGAAGGTGGTGTAAGGCGGGCTGAACCACCACGGCGCATCGGGGAACAGCGCCTGGATGGGCCGGTTGAACGTGCTCCACGCATAGACGGACCCGATGCAGACGTGCACCAGGACCGCACCGATCGGAATCCGCCAGCGGTTCGGAATGGCCGTCATGCCTGCCTCAGCGCGCCAGCTCACGTGCCGCCGTGAGGGCCGCCACCATGCGGTCGAGTGCGCGTTCGATGCGGCCACGCTCGTGACTGATGCGGACGGCGTCTTTCACGCGGTAGGCCTCGGCGAGCCCCGGGAACGGCTGGCCATCGTAGAGCGAGTAGATGTTCCAGCCGTAGAACACGTGGCGGTACCACTTCGAGTCGGGCGCGCCGTCGTCATCGGCCAGCGTCTGCTCCATGCGCGCGAGGCGGTCGTTGAGCGCCGAGGCGGCGCCTCGTGTGAGCCGTCCTATCGCGAGCGAAGCATCGATGGCGCCTTCGAGGTCGCGGGCCGCTGTCGCCGCGGCAGCAGCGCGCGTGCGCATCCCCGCCGAGTCCGCGCTCATGCCGGCGGAGGTGGCCCACGAGTCCGCCAGCGCCGTCGCTGCGTCCAGCTTCGACACGTAGTGCGAAAAGCGAAACGGCAGTACGTCGGCCTCGCTCATCCTGAGGGCCATCGTGCCGAGCATCTGCGACATCAAGACGCCTTGCTCGAAGCCGGGGTCGGCGATCTGCTCGACGTAGGCTCGCGAGTCGTAGTTGGTGTGATACGTGCCGTAGCCGTAGCCGTTGTCGCCGATGAACTCGATCGCCATCGTCGGCACGGCCAGGTGATCCTGGAAGGGCACGAAGTCGGCGCCGCTGCCGAGCGGTTTGAGATCCGGCGTGAACGACGCCGGGTCGGAGGGCCGCGTCGCCGCCGGCAGGCGCGCCAGCTCCGAGGTCTTCCATTGCTCGAAGACGGTCGAGGTGCCGTGGGGCACATCCTTTGCCACATCGGCGACGAATGCCGCAAGCGACGGCACGCCGCCGGGATCGAAGCGGCCCTTCATGTACATGTCGATGTTCACGTACATGATGAGCTGCTCCTGCAGCTTCACCTTGAGCGCCTCGGCATATTCCGTCGAGCCGACCAGCCCGAACTCCTCGGCGTCCCAGAACGCAAACGAGATGGTGCGCGCCGGCGCCCAGCCGCCCTTGGCCAGTTCGCCCAGACGCTTGGCCACTTCGAGCAGCGCGGTCGTGCCGGTGCCGGGATCGACGCCGCCGAAGGTCCACGCGTCGTGGTGCGTGCCGAAGAGGATGGAGCGCTCCGGTGAGTCGGTGCCCTTGATGGAGGCCACGATGTCGTAGATCGGACGCAGGCCCTGGTCCATGTCCACGGTGACGCGCACGGCCGCCGGCCCCGGCCCGACCTTGTAGGGCATCTTGAGGCCGCCATGGAAGCGTTCCGGCGCGTTGGGCCCACCGAGCGCTGCCATCAGGTGCTGCGCCTCGCCCCAGCTCAACACCACGACGGGGATCTTCGGCAGGGTCGGTGCGGTCGCTTCGGGGATGCGCGCGGCGTCCGCCGTGGCGCCGACACCCGGCGTGAGCGGATCGCCGTGCCAGAACCAGCTGTATTTCGCGTTGCCGCGCTGCAGCATCTGCTGGCCGCGCCAGTAACCCCTGGGCCACGCGGGCCCCTTGGCCTCGCCGTCGTCGCCGGGGTCGCTGTAGAGAATCAGCGCGCGGGCGCCGGCCTGTTCCGCGGTGTGCGTCTTCACCGCGCGATGACTGCGTCCGTAGCGCGCCAGCGCAATCCGGCCCTTGAGCGACACGCCGAGGGCGGCCAGTTCGGCGTAGTCTGCCGGCAGGCCGTAATTCACGTAGACCACCTGCCCCTGCGCCGTGCCAGACGCTGAGTAGGCGACGTAGCCGCCACCCAGTTCCGGATGCGACGAGGTCGGATCTTCCGGAATCGCTGGTTCATCCACGCTGAGTGCCCGGCGCGACGGTGCCGTCATCGTGATCTGGACCTTGCGAGGCTTGGCCAGCAGCACCTGGTATTCGTGGGTCTCGACCTCGAGTCCGAAGCCGGCGAGCGAGTTCTGCAGGTACTTCACGACCTGCTGCGTGCCAGCGGATCCGGCGGGATGCGGGCGCTCGGTGAGCGGCTTGTGCAGGGCCGACATCGAGTCGGCGGAGACCAGCTTGCGGA
>JANNIB010000280.1:0-3569 GCA_031404695.1 Acidobacteriota bacterium | reverse complement strand
GTCTGGGACAGCGATGGCGGCGGCGCGGCCTGCTCACCGAGCGCTGTGATGTCTGCGACCGCGACGCGAAGCGTTCGCTCTGCGAACCGGTCGTCGACCGTGCCGATCACCGCGACCACGCTGCCCGCGGGCAGCCCACCGATCACCGCCACGTCGAGATAGAGCGCGATGCCGCCGGTGGCGTCCTGGATGAACGCCTTGCGACCGGACTCGAGCGCGCCGAGCTGCGTCGTGAGCACGCCGGTGATCCGAGCCGTTGTGCCATTCGCCTGGGCGCGCGCCTCGGCGATGGTGACGCTCGGCAGCGGCGTGACCGTGGGCGCGGGTGTCGGCGATGGGGTCGGCTCAGGCGTGGACGGTGGCGTCGGCTCGGGTGTCGGCGTCGGCGTCTGGGTCGGCTCGGACGAGGCCGTCGGGGACGGCTCGACCGTCGGGATCGCCGATGGCTCCGAAGTCGCCGTCGGCGCCGGCGGATCGGTGGGAACCGGATCGGTTGCCGCAGGTGTGGCGGTTGGCGCGATCGTGGGAAGCGGCGTTTCGGTGGGAGCGGGCGACGCGGTCGGGTTCGATGTGGGACTCGGTGTCGGAGAGGCACCCGGCGCGGGCACCGGCGGGGCCGCGAGCGACTGCGGGTTCGGCGACGCTTGGGAGAAAAAGTCGGATGCGTTGGCATTCGTGTCGGTTGTGTTGCCTTCGAGGCCACCCGGCATCCGCTCGATGCTCGAGCCAGCGGCGGGTACGGCCGCGGCGGATCCCTCGACGAACGTGTTCGTGGCATCGCCCCAGCCGACCGCGTCAACCGGTGCGCCGCCAACGGCTCTGAGCACGATTGCGCCGCCGGTCGCGGCGAACCCACCGCTGTATGTGGCGTCGGCCAGCGAGGCATAGATCCCGGAGGTGTTCGCGAGGAACAGGTGGCGGCCCGGGCCGAGCAGCGTGCTCGCGGTCCATGACGCCTTGCGCGTGACCGTGCTGCCGGTCGAGGTCACGTAGACGACCACGAGGCCCGCCAGGTCGACGGTCGCCGACCCGACATTCGTGATCTCCGCGAATTCGTCCGAAGCCGATGCCCCGCCGGTCTGGATCTCCGAGACGAGCAGGGTGGACACCGGCCACGTGACGGCCGCGAGGGGCACGGGCGTGGGATCCGTAGCGGCCGCAAAGGCAGCGCTGCCCATGGACAGCATGACGAACAGCGCGGCGAGGGGCGCGACGCGACGCTCCACGATCGACCTCCGGGCGGGTGCCAGCGAGGCCGGGCGGGACGGCAGGGGCGTTGTAGCAGCCGCCGCTTATCCGGCGATCACCCGCGGATCACCCGCGGCGCGTACGATGGCGGACCGGCCCGTGGACGCCGGTTGACGATCGAAGGAGGAAGCGTGGCCCGCGCCAAGCAGACCGTTCGAGCCGAGGCGCGCCGGCGATACCGCCAGGGCGCGAGCCAGCCAGGGGACGACACCGGCGAAGAGCTCGACGGCAGCGCGCCGCCGGCCACCGCCAGTGCGAAGCCTGCCTCGCAGGCCCGCCTGAACCAGACGCCTTCCGGCCGACCCGGTTTCTTCGGCTCGTTCCGAGGTGCTTATCGCCCGGCCCGCGTCCGCGAGGACATCCCGCACTTCGCGAAGCTCCTCCGCAGCCGGGCGTTCCTTGGGGCGCTCGCGCTGACGGTCGCCGGGGCGATCGGTGCGTTCGGGTTCTGGGATTACAGCGGTGGCCGGTTCGCCTACGAGCTGCTCCTACTACCGGGCTCGGCGCTCGCGCCGCAGCTGGTCGCGGGCTTCTTCGCGCCGCGGGCGAGCTACTTCCTGGGCCTCGTGATCGGCCTGATCCAGGGCGTGCTGGACGTGATCTTCGTAACGCAGTTGTCGGCCAAGCTGGGCACGCCGCTCACCGGTGACCAGTCGATCGCGCTGCTCATGCGCTCGGTCCTGACCGGCCCGTTCAGCGGCATGTTGTTCGCGTCGGCCGCGGCCTGGTATCGACGGTTCCTCTCGCTCTCGAGCCCGCGTCGCGCGGCCGGAGCCCGCGGATCGTCCGGTCGCGGGCCGGCCAAGGCCGCGCCCTCCAAGCGCGGTGGCCGCTAGTCGGGTCAGCCGAGGCGGCGCATCCCGGCGTGCCCGAGTTGGCGCACACCCGCGGGCGCCTCTGGCCCGCCGGCGCGCTCCGCGACGTCCGTCAGCGCTCGGACCTCGTGGGCAATCACGTTGACGACCGATGACTCGCGCTGGAGGTCGCCGTCCACCAGGAGCAGCGCGTGCCGTCGGACGACGCCACGGAGGCGTGCCCAGGTATCCGGCCAGAGCGTGACGTTGACCATGCCCGTCTCGTCCTCGAGGGCCAGGAAGACCGTGCCCTTCGCGGTCATCGGGTGCTGGCGCGTGACGACGAGGCCGCCGATCCGCACCGGCCCCGGTCGCCGCTCGGCGAGCGCCGAGTTGGTCACCGCCCCGAGTCGATCAAGCGCCTCACGGAAGAGCGAGATCACCTGGTGCCGCGCATCCAGCCCGACCACCGCGTAGGCATCCCCGAGCCGCTCTGGCTCCGTGATCTCCGGCAGGAGTGGCGCCCGCGACATCCGCGCTTCGGCCACCGACAGGCACCGCACGGTGGATGACCATCCCGCCGGCGGCGGCGCCGGCATGGTGTTGAAACCCGATATTCTGGCAGCAAGCATCGATGCCGCCCCCCACGTGGGCCCGCGCCTGCTCATGAGTCCCCGCGGCATCCGCCTCACCCAGGGCTTCGTGCGTGAACTGGCGGCAGGGCCTGGCTGCCTTATCGTCTGCGGCCGTTTTGAAGGCATCGACGAGCGCGTCATTGAAAGCCGCAAGCTTATCGAAGTCTCCCTTGGCGATTTCGTGCTGTCCGGCGGCGAACCGGCGGCCCTTGCCCTTCTGGATGCCGTGGTGCGCCTGCTCCCCGGCGTCATGGGAAAGCCCGAATCCGGCGACGAGGAAAGCTTCGAGGATGGCCTTCTGGAACACCCCCACTATACCAAGCCCCGCACCTGGGAAGGCCTTGAAATTCCTCAGATTCTCCTCTCCGGCGACCACAAGGCCATTGCCAAATGGAAGCACGGGCAGAGGGAAGCCTTAACCAAGGCCCGCCGGCCCGACCTCTGGGAGAAATATCTGCCCGATAAGAATTGATTTATTTGGCCTGACCCGCTATAGCCCGCCCAACTCTAAAGGATATCCTGTCATGAACATCATTCAACAGCTCGAAAAAGAGCAGGTGGCCATCGTTGCCGCCCAGCGCGGTGTGCCGGTATTTGGCGCAGGCGACACGGTCATCGTCAACGTGAAAGTCGTTGAAGGCGAGCGCACTCGCGTTCAGGCCTATGAAGGCGTCTGCATTGCCCGCTCTGGCGGCAGCATCAATGAAAACTTCACTGTCCGCAAAATGTCCTACGGCGAAGGCGTTGAGCGTGTATTCCCCGTGTACTCCCCGCTGATCGACTCGATCAAGGTTGTGCGCCGTGGCGAAGTGCGCCGCGCCAAGCTCTATTACCTCCGTGACCGCACCGGCAAGTCGGCCCGCATCATCGAGCGCCGCGCCAGCGAATTTGA
>JANNIB010000279.1:0-3035 GCA_031404695.1 Acidobacteriota bacterium | reverse complement strand
CCGAGCCGCATGCCCTGGAGGTCTGGACGGCGCGCCAAATCCGTCATCTGGCCATCCCGATCGAGATGCGGAACGCACAGAATCCCATCCCGTTGAGCCCCGGCGCCCGGGGCGGGAGCCACGAGGGCCCGGCGCGCGCGGGCCGGATGGGCGTGACGCGGGGGGGTGCGACTGCGGGCGTCGTGACGGAGCCGCAGGACGGCGAGACGGAGTGCGAGGTGGCATGGTCGAGAGGCCTTTGGCACGCCCCAGCCCCCAGCCTCCAGTCCCGCGGAGCGCGCCGAGAGCGAAGCGCTCCGCCTAGTATCGCATCAGCCCGCGCCAGAATCGGGTGAGCGCCCACACATCGCCGAGCGCGGCCGACTTGTCGACCTCCGCGTGCGTGATGAGACCGCTCAGCAGCCCCGTGACCGGCGTGCGACCGCGCAGATGCGTGGCCAGGAAGAGCGTCTCGATGGGCGGGATGACCGTGTCTTCGCTGCCGTGCAGCAGGAACACCGGCGCCGCCGGCGCCGGCACCTGCTCGGGCGACAAGGCGCGCACCGCCGGTTCGCCGCCGAGCGCATCGACGACGGGGAAGAGCCGTGGGCCGAGCTGGTCGACGGCCCGGTCGTTGACCCAGGTCATGAACGTGCGCGCCGGTTCGGGCAGCGTCGCCCCGACAGCGCGCGCGCGGGCGAACTCGGCGTTGGCCCGGGTCATGTCCACGAGCGTCAGCGACGAGGCCGACAGGTACACCAGAATCGCCTGGCGCAGCGGCTCCACCTGGTCGGCCGGCACCACGCGATCGGCAAACGTCAATAGCACCACCGTGACGCCGTAGTCGTGCGGCGGCAGCAGATGCATCGAGGCCGCGCCGACGACGGCGCCGCCGGCCGACGGATCGGCGGGGGCGGCCGGCGTGCGGCCGGACGTGAGGTAGCGCATCACCCGCAGCAGATCGCCATGCCCGCCGAACGACATGACAAACGCCACCTTGTCGCGCAGCGTGTCGCGGCCGGCGGCGACGATCGACAGACCGCCCGAGAAGCTGATGCCGACCATGCCGACCCGGCCGTCGGGCGCCAGATCGGGACGGGTCGTGATCCAGCGCGCGGCGTCTTCGATCACATCGGTGTTGGCTGCCGTGATCTGGAAGCGGCGCAGATCGGGCGGCGCCACGGTGACCACGGCGTAGCCGGTCTCGGCGAGGTCTTCGGCCATGCCCACCAGCCGCGTCTCATCGATGCCGTCCATGTGCACGCCGGGCACGAGGAGCACCGTGCGCGAGAACCGCGTGGGCCGGTAGAGACGCGCCGGGACGGCGCCGTGGCGCGTCGCGATCGGCGCCAGCTCCTCGCGCGTCGTGGCATAGGCGCGAGCCGCGGCGACGCGGCCGGGGAGTCCGTCGGTCAGGCCGGCGGCGCGCACGATGAAGGCAGCGGCATCGACGTACGGCGCGATCGTCCAGGCGCTCGCGGCGGCGACGAGCACCACGACCAGCACGAGGCGCTGCACACGGAAATTCACCACGGAATGCGCATGTTACACTGCCCGATTGTGAAGCGTCTGGTGGTCGCTGTTGACGGACCGTCCGGGGCGGGCAAGGGCACCGTCGCCCGCGCCGCCGCCCGGGCGCTGGGATATCGCCACATCGACACCGGCGCGATGTACCGCGCCGTGGCGTGGCGCGCGCGTGACACCGCCGTGCCGCTCGACGACACGGCCGCCGTGGCCGCCGTGGCGGCCCGCGCCGCCTTCGAACTCGCCGACGGCGTGGTCGTGATCGATGGCCATGACGTGACCACCGCCATCCGCACGCCCGACATCGACAAGGCCGCAACGCTGGTCGCCCGCAATGCCGAAGTGCGCGACGTGCTGGTGGCGCGTCAGCGCGCGCTCGGCGCCGCCGGCGGCGTCGTGATGGAGGGGCGCGACATCGGCACGGTCGTGTTCCCCCAGGCCGAGGTCAAGATCTACCTCGATGCCTCGCACGAAGAACGCGCCCGTCGTCGGGCCGCCGACCCCGCGCACACGAGCAGTCGCACGAGCGACGTCGCACACGTGGCCGAGGACCTCGCGGCGCGCGACAAGTCCGACTCGACCCGCAGCGTCGCGCCGCTCATGAAGGCCGACGACGCCGTTTACATCGACACGACGGGCCTGCCTGTCGAGGACGTGGTCGCGCGTGTGCTCGCGCTGGTGCAAGAACGACAGGGGCTGGGGGCTGGGGGCTAGGGGCTCCAATTTGATCTTTTGTGGCATGGACAATATAGAAAGTACGGGCAACAGCATCAGTATTATCCGAGGTGATATAAAAAATCGAATTTCCAATCCCCACTTTTGGATCTGCAACCGATTTCTTTTCGAGCGTTGAAAAATAACTGGAATTGGTTCTTAGATATTGTCTTTGAAGGGCGATTGAATACAAGGCCGCATCAAAATTCTCAGGAACCTTATGAAACGTGACGGTTAAGGTGATGGGATTTTTGCTGGAAGAAAGTGAATCGCGCACAAAAACAGTTTTTGTTGAATTTTCATCAAGGATTTCGCCGCTGAAATTCGCAACAGGCCAGGTTTTCGGCAAAAGCAGGGATAATGGCCAGTCGTTGTAAACAAACCTGTCATCCACTTGCTTTAAAAAACCGCCAGAGTCAACATTAGGAATAACCACCGGGCTGGACGGACCACACCCCGCGATCATTAGGAAAATCAGAATAAATACAAGTTTTTGTTTCATACAAACCTATGGACAGGGACTCCACTACATGAACGGCCTTTCGATTAATTTCCATTATAACCCGCGAACCACAGCTTACATTCAAGTACACACCGGACAACATACCCATTATTAAAAAAACAAGCTGCCAACGGGTTCCTGCACGGTATAATTATCTGATGAGCAGCCGTTCCAGCGATCAAAATGCCTATCACGGAGAGATCGATCAGTTCATCTCTGAAAAATACCATGTGATTGCGCCGATCAGTAGAGGGGGCACATCCGAGATATACAAAGCCGTTGATAATACAAGTAATTCAATGGTCGCCATAAAAAT
>JANNIB010000278.1:0-26128 GCA_031404695.1 Acidobacteriota bacterium | reverse complement strand
TCGCCGGACGTCCCACACCGGGTCATGCACGAGCCGGGCGACGCGGGCGGCCGCCGGCCAGTGCGCCAGTCCGCCCAACGCCCGCAGCGCCGCCTGACGCACGAGCGCATCGGGGTCGTCGAGCGCGCGTTCGACCAGCGCGACTCCGTCGGCGCTCCCGAGCGCGCCAAGCAGCGCCACCGCGCGAGCGCGGATGCCCGGAACGGGCGAGCCGGCAAGAGCGCCGGCCGGCGCGAGCAGGCGCGCATCGGCCATCGTCAGCGCCACTTCGAGGGCGCCGATGGTGCCGTCGTGGTCCGAGGTCGCGAGATAGGCGATGAGCGGCGCCACAGCGGCGTGACCGAGCTTCACCAGCGTGTCCTGCGCCGCGAAGCGGCAGCGGCCGTCGCGGTCGCCGAGCATGCCGAGCAGCGCGCCGACCACCGCCGGCTCGGGTCGGTGGATGGCCCATTCGACGGCCTGCGCGCGCACCGACGGATTGCGGTCGGTGAGCAGGCTCAGCACGACGTCGGCCGGTTGGCCCACCAGCGTGCAGATCCTGGCGCCAAACAGGCGGCGCGACCAGAACCAGCTACCGCACAGGCGCTCGGCCTTGGCGAGCAGCCCGGCGCGCTGGGCGAGGCGGCGCAGCGACTGCCGCTCGATGCCGGTGAGATGCGGCGCCAGCTCGCTCAGCAGGTAGATCTGCAGGCGCATCGGCAGCCGCACGAAGTCGCGGGTGAAGCCGGGATTCTTGTCGCCGCCGGCCAGCGCCTCGCGCAGCGCCTCGCGCACGGCATTGACGCGGCCGGCGCTCCAGCGCTCGTACCACCACCACCAGGCGGCATGGGCCACCAGCAACAGCACGCCGATGACCAGCATCAGCGACTCGCTGAAGAGCACCATGCGGACCAGCGCGTCAGGCGACACCGGGGCCTCCGGCGAGCGCCGACCGGAGACGCCGCATCAGCACAGGCAGGCTCACCGGCTTGGTGATGTAGTCAACCGCGCCAAGCTCCATCGCCTTGATCATCTCGGCCTCGACCGAGCGGGTCGTCACGACCACCGCCTTCGAGGTCTTGAGCACGCCGGCCTCGGCGAGCTGCCCGAGCAGCGTCAGCCCGTCGAGGCCGGGCAGGCCCAGTTCGAGCACCAGCAGACGCGCGCGCACCGGCGCTTCGGGATGGGTCAGCAGTTCGAGCGCTTCGCGGCCGTCGCCGATCGTGCGCACGCGGTGGCCGCGGGTCTCGAGCGCGTGCTCGACCAGCGCCGCAAACGGCGCGTCGGCGTCGATGACGAGCGCGTCGGCCGTCCACTCGATGCGTGAGGCCTCGCCGCGGCTGGCCGCTTCGATGCGGTGGCCGCCGTGCTGTCGGGCGGCCGCCAGGGCCGCCTCGGCCGCCCGCAGGAGCGTGGCGCCGTCGGGACCATCGACCCGGATCTGCGCGATGCCGGCACTGAAGGAGGCGCCCACCGGCGCGTGATCGGCGCCCTCGACCGCTTGTTCGCGGAAGCTCTCGAGCATCTCGGCCATGCGTTGCACGCCGTCATCGGACTTCATGCCGAACGCCGCCACCACGAAGCGCCCGGGGGCCGCCAGCGCCACCAGATCCTCCGAACGGAAGGCCCGCGCCAGGCGTCGGCCGAGCAGTTGCGACAGCCGCTCGATCGTCTCGTCGTCGCCGGCGGCCCGGCGGGCGGTGATGCCGTCCACTTCGACGACGACCACGGCCAGCGCGTGGGTGTAGCGCCGGGCGATCGCCACCATCCGTTCAATCGTCGGGACCACCGAGCGCAGGTGGGGCAGACGCGTCGCCGGGTCGAGGTCGGCAGCGAGCCGCTGCGTGCTGGCGCGCTCGAGGCGATTGCGGGCGACGGCGGTGAGCAGCGTCGTCACGGCCACCAGCGGCACCCAGTCGTCGATGCCGGCGGCGGTGGCGCGCGCGATGGTCGCGTCGTCGGTGGCCGCCGTGATGAGCACGACGCTGGTCGGCGCGACGTCCCATTCCCGTCGCATCGCCCGCGGCACGTGGAGCGCCGGCCCGCCGGCGCTGGGCTCATCGAGCACGCACAGCTCCGGGCGCAACTGCGTGAGGGTGTTCCACACGGCCTCGCCCTGGTCGTGGGCGTCGACGATGGTGCCGAGTCCGGCGAGCTGGCGGCGCGCGGTGGCGCGCAGCGTGAGGTCGGCCACGGCCAGCACGATCGTCGGCACCGCGGCCTGGCGGCGTCGCAGCAGGTCGATGGCTTCATCCACCAGCGTCGCCGGCGCGATCGGGCGCGCCAGCGTGCGGCTGGCCCGCAGGCCGTGCGCCGCGGCGCGTTCGGCCCGCGACGGGCCCGCCGAGAGGGCAGCGATGGCCGCCTCCGGATGGGCCGTCAGCAGACGCGTGCGCGCGACGGCATCGGCGTCGCCGAGCACATCGGGCCCGAGCACGATCACGGCGGCCTGATCGTCGAATGGATCGCTCAGGTGACGCACGACCTTGGCGCGCCAGCCCCGCACCGCCGCTTCGATCGGCAGCTCGCGCGCCAGCGCCTCGTCGTCGTCCACCACCAGCAGATACGGCGCCGACGGCCGGCCAGCGGGCGAGAGCGCCTCGGGGGGCGGCAACGAGCGCAGCGTCCTGTGCAGCGTCTCGACGATCTGTGAGAGGCGGAGCGCGTTGGCCGTGCCGAGCAGCGTGCCGGTGTCGAGCAGGCCGGCGGCCTCCCAGGCCAGTCGCGCCGCCTCACGCGCCTCGACCAGCCAGAGCGACGTCGCGAGCTTGTGCGTTTCCCTGGCCGCCCGGCGCCGCGGTCCGCTGTCGAGCCGCCCTTCGAGCGCGGCCAGCGCTGCGTCTTCCAGCGTGGTCGCACGCGAGGCGAGGGCAGAAGTGTAGGCGAGCCACACGAGGGTGGACGAGGCGTCGTCGACGGCGCGCTCGTCATCAGCCGCGCCAGCGGGGGGCAGCGCCGCGCCCCGGGCGGCCTGCGTGCCGGCGGGGGCGGCCGCGGTCGCGCCGATCGCCGCCGCCTCGGCCTCTGCGGCTGACGCCGCTTCGGCGGCCTCGGTCAGCAGACGCGCTTCGGCGGTGAGATGGTCGAGACGCTCCTGGACTGCCGTCGGCCCGCCAGCGGCGTCCGCCTCGGACGCGTTCGCGTCCTTACGCCTGGCGAAGCCCAGGCGAAACGGCAGGCGCACCTTCACGACCAGTCCCATCTCAACGCTTTTCGGCTCCGGCGTGCTCCACGGCTAGGTGTCGGAAAACCGGAAACGACGTGCGCCGGCGCAAATTCCCGCGAACCGGTGGCCCCTCTCGGAGGGATGATGGATCTGCAGGGACGGACCGGGAGTGACTGGCGCATGACTCGAACGATGAAGGCAACCCTGGTGGTTGTTGCAGGCGCTGCCTGGCTTCTGGCGCCGGGCCAGCCTGCCGCCCAACCTCCCACGGCGCTGCCGCCCGCCCAGCAGCCGCTGATCTACAGCGGCGACATGAAGTACCTCGGGTCGTTCACGCTGCCGACTGACGACGGCAAGGGCGGTCTGCTGATCTACGGCGGCAGCGCCATGGGCCTGGGCGCCGACGGCTCGTCGCTGTACTACGGCTGCGTCTACGGCACCAGCGTCGCTCGCGTGCGCATTCCCGATCTCGGCGAGGTCGCGCCGGTTCTCGAGCCTTGCCAGGGCGTGCCGAACCTGAACGATGTCAACCCGGGCGACCCCAACGGCAAGCTCCTCGGCGGCGTGCTGGCCTGGAAGGGCCGCATGGTGGTCTCGGGCTACGCGTCTTACGACGGTGGCAACAGGGCGACCAGGAGCCACTTCATCGGCGCGACGATCGCCACCGCGAGGGGCCCGTACACCGTCGGCGACCACTTGCCCGGCCTGGTGGGCGGTTACATGGGTGTGGTGCCCGATGAGTGGCGGTCGCTGCTCGGGGGGCCGGCGCTCACCGGACTGTGCTGCATCTCGATCATCTCGCGTTCGAGCTACGGGCCTGCGGTGAGCGCGTTCGACCCGGACCTGGTCGGCACCGGGTCGAAGAGTCCGGCCACGCTCCTCATCGGCTATCCGCACGATCACCAGACGCTGGGCCCCTACGAAGGGGCCGGGCCGTTCTACAGCGGCGCGACCCGCTTGGGCGGCGTCTTCTTCCCCAGCGGCACCCGCTCGCTGATGTTCGTCGGGCGTCACGGCTCGGGTTTCTGCTACGGCGATGGCACGAAAGATCCCAGCCTGCATCTCAAGCCGCATGCCGGCGGCGTCTGGTGCTTCGACCCGACGGACCTCGACAAAGGCGCCCACGGATATCCGTACAAGCACATGGTCTGGGCCTACGACGCCAGCGATCTCGCCGGCGTCGCCGCGGGCCGGACCGCGCCGTGGGACGTCAGGCCCTACGCCGCATGGACGCTGCCTGAAATGGGCGGTGACACCGGCGACGCCAACATCCGAGGCGCGACCTACGACCCGGCGACCCGGCGTCTCTATATCAGCACGAGCACGCAGCCGCTCGTCCACGTCTACGAGATGCAGCCGGGAACCAGTGCGGGACCGCCGCCGGAGGTATGCGGGGATCGTCTCGACAACGACGGCGACGGCGAGGTCGACGAAGGCTGCGCGGACGACGAGATGCCCTCGAGTCCACCGCCCGATGGCGGCGCGCCGGGCGGCGGTGGCGGCGGCGACACCCCCGGCACCGACGGCGATGCGGGCAACGACGACGGCGGTGGTAGAAAGCCGTTCGGCCACCCGCCGCCCGCTGCGGGCGGCGCCTGGGACCTGCCGCGTGTGCTGGCCACGCACGGCGTCGAGGAAGCGGCGATTGCCGCGTGCGGGTCGTCGGTGCACGTCGCCTACGGGCGCGGCGCCATCTACTATCGCCGGTCCGTCGCCGACGGTGAGGTGTGGTCGGAGTGGCAGCAACTGGGCGACGGCGCCGTGGCCGGAGCGCAGGCAATGGCGTGCGACGGCGACACGCTGGTGCTGATGGGCACGCGCGGCGGCGGGGACGTGTGGACTTGGATCAGCCGCGACGGCGGGGTCACCTGGCGCGTGCCGGTGAAGCTGTCGCAGGGCCTGCCGGCCGTGGAGGTGGCGAGCGCGGTTGCCGGCGCCACCGTCACGGGCGCGTGGGTCGAGCACGGCGCGTCGGTGTGGGCGATTCACGCGCGCCGCTCTGACGACGGCGGCGCGACGTGGACCGCCGACCAGATGTTCCGCCCCGCCGGCCGCGCGGGGTCCCGCCCCTCGCTCGTCCTCGACTCGCGCGGCGCAGTTGTCGCGTGGACGGCCGGGACGACGATCGAGGTGCGACGCTTCGCTCGCAACCAGTGGGTGGCTGTGGCGCCGGTCGTGCCAACCGAGACCGCGTCGCTCGTGCCGTCGCTGGTGCCCACCGCGGGAGGTCTTGCCGCTGCTGCGGTCGTCGATGCGGCCGACGGGCCGGGGCTCGCCGTGGTGCAGTCCACCGACGGCGGCTCGACGTGGACAGCCATGGCCGCGCTCGGTGGCGCGCCCGATCGGGACGTCGCTCCGCATCTGGCGGCGCGACGCGACCTCCATGCCATCGTGTGGGCCTCGCGCCGCGACGGTGCGTCGACGACGCAGGTGCTGACCTCGACGGACGCCGGGCAGCGGTGGAGTGCGCCGGCACGGGTGTTTACCAGCGCCGCGCTGGCGCCACGTGCAGCATGGTCATCCGGGGCGTTGCACGTCGTCGCGGTCGAGGCCAACGGCGTGCTGCGATACGCGCGTCGGCCGATCGGCTAGCGGGCCGGCGGCCACCGCCGGATCCGCAGACCGCCAACGCCAGCGAGGGGGACTGAAAGGAGTGGTGCCGAGGGAGGGAATCGACAGCGGAAGGCGAGGCCCGAGGCCGACGCCGTGTTGCTGATGCTTCCGCCGGCGGCAGGACGAGGCCGAAGGTCGAAGAGTGGTGCCGGCGGAGGGAATCGAACCCACACGCCCCGTTAGGAGCACAGGATTTTGAGTCCCGCGCGTCTGCCAGTTCCGCCACGCCGGCACGTGGAGCCGTCAGTGTACTACGAGCGCGCGGTGGTCATTCCGGCCGCCACACCAGCGCCACCAGCTGCACCTGCACGCCGCCCCGCTTCGGCTTGACCACCACCCGGTCGAACACCTCCGCGTCGGCGCTCCATGCAGCCTGCAGCGCCTGCAGGTCCTGCTCGAGCAGTTCGGCCAATGCCTGGCGCTGCGCGACCAGTGCCGTCTCGTTGGCTTTCGCGCGCTCGACGTCTTGTGATTCCCGTCCGATGCGGCCGACGCCGCGGGCGGCAGTGGCCACGCGTCCGGCGTTGGTCGCGCTCACGACCTTGCGGCCGAAGATCGCGCCGAGCACCGAGGCCCCCACCGACACGGCGGTCGTGAACTTCGATTCCGTGGCCTGCTGTTCTTCCTTCTGAATGGCGGCGCCAGCCTTGCGGATCCGCTCGTCGATGGCGGCGAGCTTCGGCGCATGCTTCGCGCGCAGCTTCGCGATCGCCTCGTCGCGCGCTTCGCGCGCCGCGTGCGCGACCCGGGCCCGAAACGCCGCCTCGGTCTCGCCCGGATGCGAGATCACGCCGGTCGTGCCCGAGCGCAGGAGCTCCACGCTCTGCGAGCGCGAGGCCCACGACGAGAACTCCTTTGTCCACGCCGCGTAGCTTCTCGGCCTGGCGGCCACTTGCGGCAGTGACGCGAAGGTGCCGCCGGCGCGCGGCTCGGTCGTGAGCGCGTCGACGGTGAAGTCGGCCGGTTCGGCGTGCTCCCAGTCGGCCACGACCGGGCCATCGGTGAGCGGGGTCCACACGACGATGTCGCTCGTCTCATCGAGCCCGAGTTTGGCGTCGCTGTAGGTCAGGCGGGCAGCGCCGACGAGCATCGGCACCCACGCATCGCCGGTCCCCGGGGCGAAGAACTGCGGCACATCGGGCGCGACGATCGGACGCGAGGCCGTCGCCGGCGCCGCAGCGGCCGCGGGGGGCGAGGTCGGCATTGCGGCGGCCGGCGATTTGGCCGGCGCGGCGGCGGGATCAGCCGCCGTCGCGGCCGCGGCGCGCTGCGGGTCCATCAACGCGCGGATTTCATCGCGGCCCATCGGCCCCCGCAGATATGACATCGCCCAGCGCGACTGCAGCAGGCGCGGCGCGGGGTCGTGGACGTTGTGCAGCAGGAACACCCGCTTCTCGAGGCTCGACAGCAGGTCGTCCATCTGCTGGCGATTGAAGCCCTCGCCCGACCCGGCCGCCACGCCCTCGAGCCCGTCGAGCACGCGCGCCTTGTCGCGTTCGGTCTGCAGCCGGCCGAGGAACCAGGTGCCGGCATTGGCCAGCGCTTTGTAGTCCAGGTCGACCGGATTCTGCGTCGAGAGCACGCAGCCCAGGCCGAACGCCCGGGCCTGCTTGAGCAGCGTCAGCAGCGGTACCTTGCTCGGCGGATTCGCCGTCGGCGGCAGGAAGCCGAAGAGCTCGTCCATGTAGAGCACCGCGCGCAGCGACGTGGTGCCGCGCTGGGCCCGCATCCAGGCCAGCACCTGCTCGAGCAGCAGCGCCACGACGAACATGCGCTCGGCGTCGCTGAGGTGCGCAATCGACACCACCGCGATGCGCGGCTTGCCGGCCGGCGTGTAGAGCAGCGTCGCCACGTCGAGCGGCGCGCCTTCGAGCCAGGTGGCGAAACCCGGCGCCGCCAGCACGTTGTTCAGCTTCATGGCGAGCGCGAAGCGTTCGGAGGCGGGGTAGAAGGCGTCGAGTTCGAGCACCCCGATCCTGGTCATCGGCGGGGTCTGCACCTGGCCGATGAGCGACGCGAGGTCGAGGTTCGTGCCCTGGCGCCAGGCCTCCTGGAGCAGCGTCGAGACCAGCACGTGCTCGCGGCTGGTCGTGGCCTCCCCCGACACGCCGGCCAGCGCCAGCAGGCTGGTGGCTACCGACTGGACGCGGGCGGCCAGCAGCTCCGGCTCGTCGATGACCGCTTGCGGCGGCGCCTTGAACGTCTCGAGGATCGACAGCGGCAGACCGGCGCGGCTGCCCGGCGTGTAGACGGCGACCTCGGCCGCGGCCTTGAGGCGGGCGATGCGCGCGCCGTCCTGGTCCCACTCGGCCAGGCCGGCCTTCCAGCGGTCGGCTTCCTGCGCGGCGAAGGCCTCGGGGGTGAGCTGGCGGGCGCGGGCTTCGTCGGGGTTCACCCACGGCTGGAACTCCTGCGCCGACAGGCCGGGGAAGGTCAGCATCAGGTTCGCGAGATCGCCCTTCGGATCGATGGCCAGCACCGGCAGTCCGTCGATGGCCGCTTCTTCGATGAGGGCGATGCCGAGGCCCGTCTTGCCGCTCCCGGTCATGCCGATGCAGACGGCGTGCGTCAGCAGATCCGACGAGTCGTAGAGCACCGGCTCGCTCGTGCGCTGCCGCGTGGCGCCGTCGTAGCGGCGTCCTAGGTAGAATAGGCCCAGCTGCTCGTAGTTCATGTCGCCGGCCATTGTAGCCGCGTCGTCAGACGTCGAGGCCGATCGATCGCATGAGCGCCAGCGCGTTGCTGGTGCCGACGACCCCGTCGCGCAGCCGGTAGTCGAAGCTGAGGGCGCCGTTTTCGAAGTGGTCGACGAAGTGCATGTTGCGGGCGCGCGCGCCAAGCGTCTCGGCCAGCGCCGTGAGGGCGAGGTCGTGGGTCGTGGCCATGCCGATGGCCCCGAGGTCCACCAGCCCGCGCAGCACGCCGGCGGCGCCCTGCTGACGGTCGTGGGAGTTGGTGCCGGCGAGCAGTTCGTCGATGAGGAACAGCGTGCCGGCGCCGCTCTGGTCGCGCGCCAGGTCCACGATCTGGCGCAGCTTCGTGATCTCGGCGAAGAATCGCGACTGACCGGACTGCAACGAGTCCTGCACGCGCAGCGTGCCGGCTGGCAGGAGCGGCGTGAGGCGCATCGCGGTGGCGCACACCGGCGCGCCGGCCTGCGCCAGCACTACGTTCACGCCGACGGCCCGCATGTAGGTGCTCTTGCCCGACATGTTCGAGCCGCTGTCGATGACCAGATGCGGCGCGCCGCCGCCGAGCGCGACATCGTTGCCGACGGCGGTTGCCGCCGGCAGCAGCGGATGTGCCACCGCCGTGGCTTCGAGTGCCGGCGCGCCGTCGGCCAGCACGGGGTAGACCGCGTCGGGATGTTCTGCCGCGAAGGTGGCCAGCGCCGCCAGCGCTTCGAGTTCGCCGAGCGCGTCGAACCAGCCGGCCACGTGGCAACCGGCGCGCGTGCGCCAGCGGTCGATCGCCCACGCCAGATGGGTCGCCCAGAACAGCAGCACCGAGAGCGGTCCGAAGATCTGGTTCTGGCGCGACGTCAGCAGGTCCACGAGTCGCGACAGACGCCGGATCTCGACCGCGGCCGGGGCGCCGCTGGCGCCGAGCCGCGTCTGCAACTCGCGCAGGCGCGGACTGGTGAAGGGCTCCTGCTCGACCCGGGCGATGAGCGCCGCGGCGACGCGCAGATCGTGGGCGCGGGCCTCGACGGCGCGAATGGCGCCGAGCACGCGCGGCCGCAGCCACCAACCCACGACCGACTGCGCGGCCAGCGCGCCGCCGAGCCAGTCGGGGGGCGTGCCGGTACGCGTCCAGACGACCAGGGCGGCCAGCGTGGCGGTCGACAGCGCCAGGAGCACCACCGGCGCCCAGCCGGGCGGCGCCGGGCCGGACGTCGCGGCCCAGGTCATCACGGCCGTGGTCGAGGCCGCGCCCGGCACGTCAGGGCCGAGCACGGCCAGATCCTCCCGGAACGCGTCGCGGCCCGCGAGGTCGCGCACCGCGTCCTGCCTGGCGCGCACTTCCTCGGGGGGCGCCGGGGCGAGCAGCCACGCCGCCAGACGACGCTCGCCGCCATCGGTGCGCGCGGTGGCGACCAGGTCGAAGAGGCTGCCGCGTCCGAACAGGTCGAGGTCTTCGGCATACGGATGCCCTGGCGGCTGATGCGCGATGTCGGTGACGCCGAGCCCCTGCCAGCGATCGTCGAGGCGGGCGAGGGCACGGTCGACGTGCGCCAGCCGGCGCCGCGCATGGGTCTGGCGTTCGAGCAGGCGCGCGTGCGCGACCATCGTGGCCGCCAGCAGCGCCACGGGCATGAGGATCCACCAGCCGCTCCAGCGCTGGAACCCGAAGGCGCCGACGGCGAGCGCCGCGGCCACCCCGGCCAGTGTGAGCCGCGACGAGGCGAACCGGGCATCCGCCCGGTCGCATGCGGCGAGCTCGGCCAGCAGCCGCGCCCGCCGCTCGCTGCAGGCCGCCGCTACGGCCGCACGATGCCGTCGGCCGTCCACAGGTACAACGTGCGGCGGTGTTTGCCGCTGTCGGTGAAGGTGTCGACCTTCTCAGGCGTCCAGTCGCCGAAGCCGAAGTTGTGCGCGACGATCCGCGTGCCGGGCTTGAGCGCGCGCGTCAGCACCGGACGCAGCTTCAGATTGGAGGCGGTCAGCAGGTAGGTGGTGACCACGGTGGCGCTCGAGACGTCGGTGGTGAGCGCGTTCTCGAGTTTGAAGGTCACCAGCGCCGTCACGCCTTCCTTGCGGGCGTTGGCGTTGGCTTCGGCGATGCGCTGCGGATCGATGTCCACGCCGATGCCGCGCGCGCCGTAGACCCTGGCGGCCGTGATCGGGATGCGGCCGTCGCCGCACCCCAGATCGATGACCACGTCGTTCTTCGTGACCCTGGCCAGCGCCAGCATCCGGTCCACCACGTCCTGGGGCGTGGGCACGTAGGGCGCCAGGTTCGGGGCGTCCAGCCGTTTGGGTGCTGGCTGCGCCTGAGCGGCAACCAGCCCGACCGTGGCGGCGACGAGGAACAGGGCAATCGGCAGCCGGCGCATGGCCCAAGGATACAGATAATCCTCACGCCTCGTACCACGCCTGCGCCGTCGCGGCGGGCGGGTAACCCGTGCCGGACGCACGGGTTAAGGCCGGCCGGGGCGGCGCAGGGTGCAACGGCGGGCACGCGAAATCCCTGCGATTTCCGGCCATTTCCCGTGTTCTTCGGGCCGCGGGTGGGCTATAATGGTCAGGTCTTCGAGGGCTACTTTCCGCCCTTATCTGACCTACCCAAACCTGGAACGGGGGCCACGTGTCATTTTCGGTCGGCGACAAGGTCATCTACCCCAATCACGGGCTCGGCGTCGTTGAGAAGGTCGAAGAAAAGACCATCCTCGGCACCACCTGCGGCTTCTTTCATCTTCGCATTCTCTCGAACGACACGACCGTGCTCGTGCCGGTGGCGAACGTCGATAACGTCGGCCTGCGGCGCGCCATCGACGACGATGAGGTCGAACGTCTATTCGGCAAGCTCGGCGACGGCAAGATCGACAACCACGCGAACTGGAAGGGCCGGTTCAAGGACAACTCCGACAAGATGCGGAGCGGTTCGATTGCCGACATGGCCGACGTGCTGAAGAGCCTCACCTTCCTCGCCAAGTCGAAGAGCCTCTCGTTCCGCGAGAAGCGGATGCTCGATCGCGCCAAGTCGCTCATCGTCTCGGAAGTGTCCGAGGTGATGCGCGTCACGCCGCTCGACATCGAGACGCGCGTCGAGAAGGCGCTCGAACAGTGCTTCAACGTCAAGGCCCGCAACGCCCAGCGCGCGGAAGCGCGCGCCAAGGCGGCGCCCGTCAAGACGGCGCCGGTGGTCAAGGCGGCCGCCGCCCCCGCTCCGGTGGCGGCCAAGGCCCGTCAGGCCCGCGCGTCGTAAGCGCGCCTGCTCTCACGCTAGAATGCCCGGCCGGACCTGTCCGTGCCGGGCATTCGTGTCTCTGCTCCCCGTGCCTACTGCATTCGTCGTGAGTCTCCTCTGATGTCGACGGCCATCGCGGCAGCGCGGTCGATCTGCGCTTACGTTCTCACGGCGCTGTACGTGCTCATCGCCGGTCCGCCCGGACTGCTGCTCGCCATCCCGTTGAAGTGGAAGGGCCTGCTGTACGTGCTCGGTCACGGGGGCGCGGCGCTGGCACTCGGCCTGGCCGGCATCCGTTACCGCGTAGCGGGACGCGCGCACATTCCCGCCTGGCGGGCGGTGGTGTTCTGCGCCAACCACCAGAGCAACATCGATCCGCCGGTGCTCTACCGGGCCCTCCACCCGCGGCTGCACATCCTCTTCAAGGCGGAACTGCGCAAGCTGCCGATCCTGGGCCTGGTGATGGAGACCGGCGGCTTCGTGCCGGTCGATCGCGCCAGCCGGGAATCGGCACTCGCCTCGATTGACGTCGCGGCCGAGTCGCTGCGCCGGGGCAACTCGTTCCTCATCTTCCCGGAAGGCACCCGCAGCAAGACCGATCAGCTCTTGCCCTTCAAGAAGGGTGGCTTCATCATGGCCATCAAGGCGCAGGTGCCGATCGTGCCGGTGGCCATTACCGGCGGGCGGGAGGCAATGCGCCGGGGCAGCCGGATCGTGCGGCCCGTCACGGTGTCGATTCGCGTCGGCACGCCGATCGACACGGCGGGACGCGGGCTCGCCGATCGCGACACGGTCATCGACCAGGTGCGGGCGGCGATCGAGGCGTTGATGGCGCAGGGGCCGGTCACGGCCGCCGAGCGCTAGCGGGAGGAGGAGTCGTGGACCTGCTCGTCACAGCCGGCCGCACGCTGGGCTTCTCGCTGGCCGCGGGCGTCAATCTCTATGCGACGGTCGCCATGCTCGGCCTGGCGACCCGCCTGGGTCTGGTGGCGCTGCCGCCGCAGTTCGCGGTCTTCGACAACCCGTGGATCATCGGCATCGCCATCACGCTCTACGTCGTCGAGTTCGTGGCCGATAAGGTGCCGTGGGTGGATACGTTGTGGGACACCGGGCACACGCTGGTGCGTCCGCTCGGCGGCGCCCTCATCGCCGTGGCCACGCTGGGGGAGGCATCCCCCTGGGCGCAGGGCCTCGTCGGGGTGATGGGCGGCGCCATCGCCGCCGGCGGCCATCTCACGAAGGCCGGCACGCGGGCAGCGGTCAATGTCAGTCCGGAGCCCTTCACGAACTGGGGCCTGAGTCTGGCCGGCGACGTGTTCGTCTTCGGGCTGGGGGCGCTGGCGCTGGCCTACCCGGTCGCGGCCCTGGTCGTGACGCTGGTCTGCGTGGCGGCGATCGTGCTGCTGCTGCGCTGGTTGATTGGCTGGGTGCGGCGCGCCGCGGCGCCGCCGGCGCCCGACGTGGTGGCGGGCACCGGGACGTGAGGGCGAGAGGGAACGGGCGCGACTAGCGGGGCAGGAAGCGGTTGTACACCGCGGCGATCGTGCGGCCGGCGCCGTAGCCGATGACGAAGGCGTAGACGAAGCCGATGACGCTGCCGACGTAGCTCACGCTGTAGCCCGGCAGGTAGACGCCGAGCAGGTTCAGGTGCTCGCCGACGTTGGCGCCGCCGCGCAGCACCAGCCAGATGGTGGCGACGAACAGGCCCAGCGCCGACACCGACCCGAACGCCAGTCCCCACCCCTGCTCGCTGAAACGCACGAGCGACTTGCGGATCTGCTGGATCTCGTCCTGTTGCAGGTTCTCTTGCATGATCGGTCCGGCTAGCAGCCCGTGGTGAAAGTCCCGGCGAGCACCGAGACCGATGAGGCGCGCCGATCGCGAGGCGCGACAACTGAGAATACCGACCTGTATTTGAAGGCGGAGCAACGAAGCGAGCGGTGATGCATCATCGGTCGAATGCCGTCGGGACTTTCGCCACGGGCTGCTAGATGTGATCGAGGAAGTTGCGTGAGAACTGGGCGCGCGTGCGCACGAAGAACAGCCACACGGCGGTGACGAAGTTGCGGACGAAGCCGACGAACCAGCCGCCGACGAAGCCGACGGCGAACGCCCACAGGAAGCCGACGGCAGCGCCATTGAACGATACCGTGTAGCCGTAGAAGTAGTTGGCGAGCAGATCGAGGCGCGGCTGCGGCTGCGGGCGCAGCACCACGATGAAGAGGGTGGCGGCGGCGACGATCAGGCCGGCGACCAGGCCCGTGGCGACGCCGAGCGCGGCCTTGTGCACGGGCGCAATCGCCATGTGCATGGTCTCGACGAGCTCGGCTTCGGATCCCGGCCGCGGCGTGGATGACACACGATTCTCCTTGGCGTCCATCATAAGCTCTCCGCTGGCGTGGGGCTACTGCTCTTCGGCGTGGTCCACCACTGGCGCAGCGCCCGCGCGGCGCGTCGCATCGCGATTCTGCGCAGAAACGCCGTGCTGCCCCAGTCTTCGAGCGCGGCGGGCGCCTGGAAGTAGAACATGTCGAGGCGCGGCAGGCGGTGCACGGACTCGCTGCGCGCGACCTGCCGGTACTCGGTCGTGCACGCGCACGCGAAGAGCGCGGCCGTGGCGGCGACGACCGCCTCCGACAGATCGCCATACGGGTAGGCGAAGGCCGCCGGCGTGGTGCCCAGATGCGCTGTGATGTCGTCCCTGCAGCCGGCCAGTTCGTCGCGCCGCGCTGTCGCCGACAGGCGCGAGAGGTGCGGATGGGTGCGCGAGTGCGCGCCGATGGCGGCGCCAGCGGCGGCGCAGGCGCCGAGCGCGTCCCACGTCAGCAGCGGCCACTCGGGAACGCCGGGGGCGGCGACGCCGCCCCAGCGATTGGTGCGGCCGGCGTGAGCGCTGACGACGAACACGGTCGCCGGCAGGCCCGCCGCCGACAACTGCGGCCAGGCGATGGTGCCGAAGTTCTCGAACGCATCGTCGAAGGTCACGGCGACGCGGTCGCGGCCATCGGGCGCGGTGTCGCCGCCGGTCACAAGCGTCGTCAGCGGCTCGACGACCACGCGGCCGCTGGCCAGCCAGACGAGGTGCCGCGCGAAGGCCTCGGGAGCGACCGAGATCGGCGAGCCCGAGTCATCGATCGAGTGGTAGGTGAGGATGGCGCGCATCATCTCGCCTGCGGCGTCGTCGAGCGCCGGGCGGCGCGCTCGCGTTCCATGATGGCGACCAGCTGCGCGGTCACGTGGTCGGGGTTGAAGCGCGCCCGCGCGACGTCGCGCCCACGGCTGCCGCGGGCACGCGCGCCCGCCGGATCGGCGGCGCAGGCGGCGATGCACGCCCGCAGCTGGTCGAGCGTCTCGAAGGTCTCGCCGCCGCCGGTGGCGTCGATGATCTCGGGCAGCGGGCCGAGGCGCCGCGCGATGACCGGGGTGCCCTGCGCCAGCGCTTCGATCACCACCATCCCGAAGGTCTCAAAGCCCTTCGACGGCACCAGCGAGGCGAGCGCGTGGCGATAGTAGGGGGCGAGGCGCTCGAAGGGCAGGCGGCCCACGAAATGCACGCGCGGACAGCCGGCCGCGCGGGCATGCAGCGCCGCGCTCAGTGTGCCCTCGCCGGCGATGACCAGGTCGGGGCCGTGGTCGCCGGTGAAGACGTCGATGAGGTCCTCGACGCCCTTGATCGGCTCGAGGCGTCCGGCGAAGAAGCAGTAGGGCCGTGGATGCGGCGACGGGCCATCGAAGGGCTGGGCCGGTATCGGCACGCCGTAGGGCACGACGTCCATCGGACGCGGGAAGCCGAAGCGCTCGTGCTGCGCGCGGCTGAATTCGCTGCGGGCGACGAACGCGTCGACGTGGTGGAGCGCCCGGTCGAGGGCTCCCGTGTAGCGCCACAGCTGCGGCGGCCGCTTGTGATTGAGCACGCAGCGCAGGCACTGGCGCCCGACGCAGGCTTCGCGGTTGTGCCGCCACAGCACGTGCGATTCGCAGACCAGCCAGTGCTCGTGGGCGATGTAGATCCGCACCGCATCGCCGCCGAAGTGGAGCAGGCCCGGCCCGCCCACCAGCGACATGTTGTTGAAGAGCACGACGTCGAACTGCCGCGTGCGCTCGAGCGCGGCCAGCGCGCCGCGCTGCAGCACCGGCCGCCCGAGCTGGTGGGTCAGCAGCGTCGACAGGCGCGGCGACTCGCTGCGCAGTCGAATCACTTCGACGCCGGGATCGGGCGCCACCGCCGGCGGATCTCCGCCCGTGAGGCTGCGGTAGGCGTCGGTGTCGTGGATGACGGTGACCTGGTGGCCGAGCCCGGCCAGCACGCGCGCGGTGCGCTGCACGTCGATGCCGTCGCCGCCGAAGTTGTAGGGCGGGTAGAAGGTCGTCACCGAGGCGATGCGCAGGCTCATCGCGCCGCGTCCTCGAGCGCCGCCAGGGCGGAACGGGCGCAGGCCTGCCACGACAACTGCGAGGCGCGGGCGAGCGCAGTGGCCCCCATCACGGCGCGTCGCGGCTCGTCGGTGGTGAGCGTCCACAGCGCGTCGGTGAGGGCGTCGAGGTCGCCGGGCGCCACGAAGAAGCCGCCGCCGTCGAGCAGGTCCGGCAACGGGCTGGCGGTGGTGGCGACGACCGGGCAGCCGCAGGCGGCCGCTTCCACGGCCGGCAATCCGAAGCCCTCGTTCATCGACGGCAGGGCCAGCGCGACGGCGCCGGAATGGAGGTGGCGCAGGTCGTTGTCGGACACGAATCCCGGCCACAGCACGCGCGACCCGCTGCCGGCCGTCGCGATGGCCTCGCGGATCTGGCCCTGGGCGCCGTGGAACGGATCCCCCGACAGGGCGCCGACCAGCACCAGCCACGGCGTGGCGTCGCCGAGCCTGGCGAAGAGCCGGCCGTGCGCTTCGGCGAGCAGGTGCACGTTCTTGTGCGGGCTGAAACCGCCGACGTAGGTGAACCAGCGGGCCGCGGCCGGCAGGCCCAGCCGCGCGGTGACCGGCGCGATCTCCGCCGCGCCGGTGCTCGGCCGGTAATGCGGTGACGGCGCCTCGACCGCGACGCGCAGGCGCGGCCGCGGCACCCCGATGACCTCCGCGATCTCGTTGGCCGAGAACTCCGACACGGTGAGCACCAGCGTAGCCTGCCACACCGCGAGTGAAACCTTCGCTTTCCAGAACAGCCGCGCCTTGGTGCTCGGCAGCGTCAGGTGCGGAAAGCGCTCGGCGATGGCGTCGTGGATGGTGATGACCGAGCGGATGCCCGGCGGCAGCGGAAAGTAGGTATAGACCGAGGGCGAGAAGAAGACGTCGGACGGGTGAGCGGCGACGGCGCGCGTGAGTCGCAGCATGTCGAACGGCGAGCGGTTGCCGTCGGCGGCAGCCGCGGCCGTGGGCGAGACCGCCTGCGCCACCTCGACCACGTCGACGTTGGCGGCCACCAGGTCGAAGCGGGCGCGGGCGGGGCCGTCGACGAAGCAGCGGAAGCGCCACGTCGGCGCCTCGGCCACCATTACCGGCAGCAGCTCACGGATGAAGCGTCCGTACCCCCGCCCGTTGGCCCAGCAGGTGGCGTCGACGCCGACGAGCATGGCCTAACTCCCCGCCACCACCGGCATGGGCTTCGGATCTTCGAGCTTCTGTTCCTCGTGATACTCGAAGTCGGTGTTCACTTCCCACAGATCGTGCGACGCGCCCTGCATGTTCATCACCGCGAACATGGCGGTCAGCATCGAGTGGTCCTGGTTGTTGTACTTGTGCATGCCGTTTCTGCCGACGGTGTGCATGTTCACCAGCGGATCGATGTAGGCACGCACGCCGTCGAGGTGGCCGCGGTACTTCGAGTCGTAGATGGGATAGGCCTTGGGCATGCGGATGACGGCGCCGTCCTTGACGTCGGCCGCCTTCGCCAGACCCAGTTCCTCCAGTTCCCGCGCCGCCTGCTTCACGAGGTCGGCATCCGAACTCTCCCACAGGCCGTCGCCCTTGAAGCAGAAGTATTCCATGCCGAGGCAGGTGGTGCCGGGCTCGGGCACCATGGCCTTGCTCCAGTTGTTGAAGTTCTGGATGCGGCCCACCTGCACGCCCGGCGTGTGGATGTAGATCCAGTTGTCGGGAAACAGGTCTTCCCGCTGCAGCATCAGCGCCACCACGAGGAAGTCGCGGTACTTGAGGCCTTCGGCGTCGTCGACGACCGCCGGCGGCGGCGGCGGATCGAGCGCGCGCACGAGCGAGCGCACCGGCATGGTGGAGAAGAAGTGCTCGGCTTCGAAGCGCTGCTCGCCGTCAGGCGTCTGGGCCCGCACCGCCACGATCCGTCCGTCCTTGTGCTCGATGGCGTTGACGTAGTGCTTCATCAGCACCCGACCGCCCAGCCGCTCGATCTTCTTCGCGCACGTCTCCCACATCTGGCCGGGGCCGAGCCGCGGATACTGGAACTCGTTGATGAGCGACTTGATGTCGTTCGAGCGCTTGTTGAGGGCGGTGGCGTTCAGGATCGCCTTGGCGAGCGACAGGCCCTGGATGCGCTGGGCAGCCCATTCGGCGCGGATCTCGGTGCACGGAATACCCCACACCTTCTCGGTGTAAGTCTTGAAGAAGATCTCGAACAGACGTTTGCCGAAGCGGTTGGTCACCCACTGCTCGAAGTTCTCTTCGATGGGGTAGGGCTTGTAGTGCCACCAGAGGTAGCTGACGAAGATCCGGACCGCGTTGATGGGGCCGAGCCCAGAGAGCGCGTTGCCGGCCTTGAGCGGGTAGTCGAAGAACTTGCCGTTGTAGTGGATGCGCGACATGCGCGGCACCGAGATGAATTCCTTCTCGAGGATCTCGTGCCACAGCGCTTCGACCGGCGCGATCTTCGTGAAGAAGCGGTGGCCGCCGATGTCGAACCGGTAGCCCTTGTACTGCGCGGTGCGTGAGATGCCGCCGAGAATGTCGTCGGCTTCGAGCACGGTGACGGGCCAGCCCATCTTGGCCATCTGGTAGGCCGCGGTCAGTCCTGCCGGACCTCCGCCGATGACGACCACACGATCTCCTGGCGCGTACTGTGCGACGGGCCGCGCTGCCATTCGTGCTCCTCTACCTTTCGTCAGATTCGGGAGCGCGCCACGCGCCTCGCCCGCCGTCTCCGGCGCCACGAGCCGCGGTCCGGTGCCCGCGTGCCCATGTCGCCGTTGCCTGTGGCGTCAGCGGGGCTGCAATCCCGTGGGCCACCGGCGTGTCTGCAGATCGTGTGCCACAATGGCGCGGTCTGCGGAGCTACAAAGTCTATCTGAAGAAAGACATTAGTGCCTCTCCGGCAGTACCCCGGACTTCCCTCGGATTCCCTGAATCCACGGCGCCTCTGGCGGCTCCTGCCGCCGGCCCGCCACGCCGGCACGGCGTTGCCCGCATTGTCGCGTGGCCACAGCGACGCGCGTGTGACGCGGGAGCACCGATCGGCCGATAGGAGCGACAGGGCGTGCGCCACAACGTGTCAGTCGTCACCACCGTCATCGTCCCCTTTCATCGTAACGTCCCCATGCTGCGGCGTGTGCTGGCGCCATTTCGCGACCGCACCGCCACCACCGAGCTGCTGGTGGCCGGTGACGGGCCAATCGAGGCGTGGGAGGCGGTGGCCGATGAGTTCGGAGCCACGCGCATCAGCTGGCCGACCGCCCAGGGGCCGGCCGTGGCGCGTAACCGCGCCGCCAGCGTCGCCCGCGGGCGCTATCTCATCTTCGTGGACGGTGATGTCATCGCCGAGCCCGGAGTGGTGGCCCGCGTCGAGCAGTTCTTCGCCGCGCATCCCGAGTTCTGCGCCGTGTTCGGCGCCTATGACGAGACGCCCGAAGCGCCGGGCTTCATGTCGCAGTATCGCAACCTGCAGCACCGCTACGTGCACCGGATCAACTCGGGCGACGCCCGCACCTTCTGGGCCGGCCTGGGCGCGATCAGGGCGGCAACGTTCGGCCAGGTCGGCGGCTACGACGAACGCTTCCGCCGCCCGTCGGTCGAAGACATCGATCTGGGTTACCGTATCACCCGCGCCGGGGGACGCATCGCCATCGATCCCGATCTGAACGGCAAGCACCTGAAGCGCTGGACCTTCACGTCGAGCATCGTCTCGGACGTGCGAGACCGCGGTGTGCCGTGGATCCAGCTCATCCATCGCTACGGCGGCCTCACAACCGACCTGAACCTCGCCTGGGGTCTGCGCTTGTCGGTGGTCTCTGCGTATCTCGTCGTGTTCCTCCTGCTGGCCGGCCTGTGGGACGCGCGCGTGTGGTGGGCTCTGCCGTTGCCGATCGCCGGGCTGGTCGTGTTGAACTTGCCGTATTACGCCTACTTCCTCAGGATCCGCGGCCCGTGGTTCGCGGTGAAGGTCGTGGGCGCGCATTTCATCCATCACCTCTCGAACGGCGTCTCGTTCCTGGCCGGCAACGCCGTCCTGGTGCTGCGCCACCGCTTCGGAATCACCACCCGGTGGACGCTGCCGCCGGATGCCGCGACCGACGCGCCGCTGCGCCGCTGGACAGCCGACGGGACCACCACTGCATGACGGCCGCGCCATCCGACGCCGCACCCGCGGCGCCGCGCCGCCTCGGCGGTCCACTGCTGGCTGTGTGTCTGGCCGTTGGCCTGCTGCTGACGGTCAGGGGCCTCGGCGACGAGAGCTACGTGTCGTTGCAGGGCGACATGCCGCGGCACCTGATGAACGGGGTGTTCTTCCTCGACCTCGCGCGCGACCTGCCGGCGCCGGGCGACGCGTTCGAATACGCGCGCCACTACTACGCGCGTTATCCGGCGTTGTCGCTCGGGCATCATCCGTTCCTCATCGCCCTCATCGAAGCGCCCTTCTACGCGGTGTTCGGCGTCTCGGTGACGACGGCGCGGCTGGTGCCGCTGCTGTTCTTCCTGCTCGGCATCTACTGGACGTTCCGGCTCGCGGTCGAGTGTCTCGACGACGACTGGGCGGGCCTGGCCGCCGGGCTGACGTTTGCCTCGAGCGCCTACATCGTCGGGCTCACGCAGAGCGTGCTGACGGAGCTGCCGGCGCTGTCGCTGTCGGTGGTGGCCGCGCTCTCCTTCCACCGCTTCGCCGTGCGCGGGCGCTCGCGCGACATCCTGGCCGCGACGCTGCTGGCGGCGCTGGCCGCCTGGGCGAAGCAACTGGCGGTCGTCGTCATGCCGGCGCTCATCGTCTACGTGTGGTGGCGCCTGGGCTGGCGCCGCCTGCTGAAACGGGACGTGCTCATCGCCGTGGCCCTCGCGACGGCCGTCGTGGCGCCGCTGGTGCCGATCACGCTCATGATGTCGCCGTTCAACGTCGCCCTCGCCGCCGGGTTCGCGCGCGAGGCCGTCGAGGCCGGACGGCTCGAACTGGCGGCCGGCCTCATGCAGAAGGCGGCGCTCGAGCACCTGCAGCCGGCGGTGCTCGCGCTTGGCGGGTTCGGGGTGCTCGTGATGCTGGCGCGGGGGCTGGCCGCCGGCTGGCTGGCGGTGCTGTGGATCGTCACGACGGCGGCGTTCATCTCGATCGTGGCGGTGGGGGATCCCATCCGCTACACCATCTACTGGGTGCCGGCGTGGGCGCTGGGCGTCGGAGCGGCGTGCTCGCCGCTGCTGGGCCGTTGGCGCCCTGTCACCGCCGTGGCCGTGAGCGCCGCCCTGGCGTCGCAGATCGTCTGGGCGAGCCAGGTGCGGTTGCCCGGCCTCGATGGCTACGAGGCGGCGGCGCGCCTGGTGGTGGCCGAGCCGCGCGGGTCCACCGTGATGTTCGCCGGCGATGTCGATACCGGCTTCTTCACCTTCTTCGTGCGCAAGCACGACGACGCGCGTCGGACGATCGTGCTGCGGGCCGACAAGATGCTCACCACTTCGTTCATGGGCTCGGTCGCGGCCGAAGACCGGATCACGCGGCCCGAAGAGGTCCGCGCCGTGATCGAGCGCTTCGGTGTCGGCTATATCGTGGTCGAAGATCGCCCCAGCGAGTCGAAGGTGCAGAACTGGCTGCTGCAGGAAGTCACGGGGCCCGGCTATACGGAGCGGATGCGCCTGCCCGCCAACTCGACCGACGTGCGTCTCATCGGCCGCAGCCTGGTCGTCTACGAGGTCGACCACGCGCAGCCCGCCGCCGCCGACGCCCGCCTCGACATCCGCCTGCCGCTGGTGTCGCAGCAGATCGACGTCGCGGTGTCGGACCTGGTGGCCCGCAAGTACCTGCGCTAGCCGGCGACGGCGGCGCTACCATGAGGGCGAGGTCGCCGCCGCCGTGCATTACGCTCACCTTCGCGCCACCGCGCTCGTTGTCTCGATGGTCCTGCTGGCGGCGGGGGTGCCCCCGGCCGCGCAGGAGCCTCGCTTCCGCGGCGGCGCCAACCTCGTGCGCCTCGATGTGTATGCCTCGGTGAACGGCGTCGCGCTGGCCGACCTCACCCTGGCCGACTTCGAGGTGTTCGAAGACAACGCGCCGCAGGTGGTGTCGTCGTTCGAGTTCGTGACGGCGCGGGGCGCGGTGCCCGACGCCACGCGGGTCGAGTCGAATACCGTGGGCGAGATGCGATCGCGGGCCACGCAGCCGGATGCCAGAGCGTTCGTGCTGTTCCTCGACACGCTGCACGTGCAGCCGGAGGGCTCGTATCGCGTCGCCAGTCCGATGGCCACGATGCTCGACCGCGTGATTGGCGCCGATGACCTCGTCGGCGTGATGACGCCGGAGATGTCGCCGCGCAACATGACGTTGTCGCCGCGGTCGGCGCCGATCGGCGAGATGCTGCGCACGAGCTGGAACTGGGGCGAGCGCGGAGCCGCGGTCCCGACCGATCCGCGCGAGAACGACCTGAAGCTGTGCTATCCCGACGCCTTCGGGTCGGCGGGCATCGCCAAAGCGATCATCGAACGCCGCCGCGAGCAGAAGGTGCTCACCTCGCTCAGCGAACTCATCGACCATCTCGAAGGCCTGCGCGACGATCGCAGCTTCGTCCTGCTCGTCACCGAGGGGTGGACGCTTCCCCGCGCCGACGAGCAGCTGGCGGCGCCGCTTCGCACGCCCGACGGACAGGGCGCCGCGCCGCCGCCAGGCGGGCCGGTGCCGGTCGGCGTCACGCCCGAGGGCCGGCTCGGCCTCGGCACCGCCAGTTCCCTGCTGCAATCGTGCGATCGCGAGCGGTCGCTCATCGCGCTCTCCGATCTGGCGATGGAGTTCCAGCTCCTCATGCAGCGGGCCAATCGCGCCAATGTGAGCGTCTATCCGATCGACCCGCGCGGCCTGGTCGTGTTCGACGATCCGATTGGTCCGGCGCGTCCGGCCCCGCCCGACGTCGATCGCGCGCGCCTGCGGGCCCGCCAGGACTCGCTGTACCGGTTCGCCGAAGAGACCGACGGCGTGGCCGTCGTGAACAACGGCATCGACAAGGCGCTGCCGCGCCTGATGACCGACATCGGCTCGTATTACCTGCTCGGCTACGTGTCGACCAACTCGAAGCTCGATGGGCGTTACCGCCGGCTCACCGTACGCGTGAAGCGGCCCGATGTCACCGTGCGGGCGCGGCCCGGGTATCTGGCGCCATCGGCCGCCGAGGTCGCGGCGGCTCAGACCGCATCGACGGCGGCGAGCCGCGCGCCGGCGAGGCCCTCGGGTGTGAGCGACGCGCTGGCGCGCCTGCCGGTGAGCCGGCGTCCGCCGGCGCTGCACCTGCTGGCGGCGGGTTCTCCGGGGCGGCTCGCGGTCACCGTCGAACTCGATCGCGTCACGGCGGCGCTGCCGGAATGGAGCAAGGGGGGGCGGCTGGTGGTGGCCGTCGAGCCGGCCGACCGCGGTAGCGGCGCGCGGGCGTCGGTGACCGAAATGCTGGCCGCAGGCGCGCGCGTGCAGACGCTGTGGCTGCCCGAGGGGGCGGGCGCGCCGCTGGCGGCCGGCCGCTACCAGGTGCGTGTGGAGGCCCTGGGCGACGGCGCGCGCACGCCGGTCGTGGTCTCGTCGATCGTCGACGTGCCCGGCACCGCCGGGCTGCTCGGCTCGGCGCTGCTGGTGTCGCGACGCGGGCCTGGCACGGGCCGCGTCTTCGAACCGACGGCCGATGCGCGCTTCCGCCGCACCGAACGGCTGCAGGCCGAGGTGGCGCGCATCGATCCGACGGCCGTCGTGGCTGGTCGGTTGCTGAATCGTGCCGGTCAGGTCATGCATGTACCGGTGGTCATCAGCGAACGGGCCGGCGCCGACAACGCGCCGCCCGCCGTGGTGGCCGACGTGGTGCTGGCGCCGCTGGCGGCGGGCGAATACGTGCTCGAAGTGACTGCGACGCGCGACGGCCTCAGCGAGACACGCGGCTACGCGATCCGGATGATTCCCTGAAGAGCCGGGGCCCGGGGCTCGGGTCCCGGGGGCTCCGACACAGGATCAGGCGCCGATTCCGGAGGCACTCGATGTGCGTCTAGTCGATCGTGCGCTGTCCGGCGCGCGCGAGAATCACCGCCAGCGCCAGGAACAGGCCGGCGCCGAAGAGCTGTCCCGAGGCCCCTTCCGCATGCAGGAAGGGCAGGGCGTTGCCGACCGATTGCAGCGTCGACAGGACCTGATAGCCCTGTTGCTCGAGACCGACCAGCACTGCGAACAGGATGCCGGCGAGTGATCCGCCGGCGATCAGGCCCGAGCTGAAGAGCGTGCCGGCGCTGATGTCCGAATCCTGGGTCACGCCGGTCTTGCGCTCCACCACCCATCGCACCAGCCCGCCGATGAAGATCGGCGCCGTCGTGGCAATCGGCAGGTAGGCGCCGACGGCGAATGACAGCGAGTGGATGCCGCACAGCTCGAGCGTTACGGCGATAAAGACGCCGACCAGCACGAGGCCCCACGGCAGGTTCTGTGACAGCAGCCCCTGGATGAGCGTCGCCATCAGCGTCGCCTGCGGTGCCGCCACCGCCTCCGAGCCGATGCCGAACACGCGGTGCATGTAGAGCACCGTCATGCCGATGATGAAGGCCGAGGTCACGACGCCGATCGCCAGGCCGATCTGCTGGTAGTAGGGCGTGGCGCCCACGAGATAGCCGGTCTTGAGATCCTGCGAGGTGTTGCCGGCGTTGGCGGCTGCGATACAGACGATGGCGCCCACCGCGAGCGCCACCGGTGCGTAGATGTCGCCGGTCCAGCCGAGGGCCACGAAGATGAGGCAGGTGATGATGAGGGTGGCGATCGTCATGCCCGAGATCGGGTTCGACGAGCTGCCAATGAGCCCGGTGATGCGCGATGCCACGGTGGCGAAGAAGAAGCCGAAGAAGACGATGAGGATCGAGACGAGCACGTTGCCCTGCGTGGGCAGGCCCGGCATGACGACCAGGAATACGGCGAGCAGCAGCGAGCCGACGAGCACGACCGTGATCGGCACGTCGCGTTCGGTGCGCAGCGGCGCCGCACCGGCGGCGCCGCCGAAGCCCTTGAGGCCCTCGCGGGCCGAGGCAACGATGGTCGGCAGCGTGCGCGCGAGCGTGATGAGGCCGGCCGCCAGCACGGCGCCGGCGCCGATGTAACGGATGTAGGCGCTCCAGATCTGCCCGGGGCCCATCTCCGAGATGAGGAACGGCAGGCCGGTGGCCGGGTTGTTCGCGAAGTTCGGATGGATCGGCGGGAAGGGCACCGGGATGGCCGCGCCGACGAGCGACAGCAGCGGCAGCAGCACCAGCCACGAGAGCACACCGCCCGCGAACATGGTGCCGGCGATGCGCGGGCCGATCACGTAGCCGACGCCCATGTACTCGGGCGAGATGTCGACGTTGAGCGTGGCGTTGGGGAACTGACTGGCGCGCGGCATCGAGTAGCCGACTTCGGCGAGGAAGAGGTTGAAGATCCCCGACAGCGACTTCCACAGCGCGCCGATGCCGAGGCCGCTGAAGACCAGCCCGGCCAGCTTGCCGCCGCGCTCGCCGGCCACCAGCACTTCGGCGCACGCCGTGCCCTCCGGGTAGGGCAGCACGCCGTGTTCCTTGACGATGAGCGCCCGGCGCAGCGGCACCATCATCAGCACGCCGAGGATGCCGCCGGCAAACGCCAGCATCGTGATCTGCGTGTAAGTGAAGTACTTCGGTCCTTCCGGCACCAGGAAGATGAGGGCGGGGATGGTGAAGACCACGCCGCCGGCCACCGACTCGCCGGCCGACCCGATCGTCTGCACGATGTTGTTCTCGAGGATGGTCGAGCCGCCGAAGCGCTTGAGCACCGAGATGGCCAGTACGGCGATCGGAATCGACGCCGACACCGTCAACCCGGCCCGCAGGCCCAGGTAGACCGTGGACGCGCCGAAGATGAGGCCGAAGAGCACGCCGAGGACAATCGCCTTGGCCGTGAATTCGGCCATCGACTGGCTGGCGGGCACGTAGGGCGTGAAGGCCTTGGGCGCGGCGCCGCCCGTTGCCGACGTCGTGGAGGTGTGAGCCATGGCCCGGGATGGTAGCGCAGGAGCGGCGGCGGCGCGCTTTCGAGGCTTTACCGCTCTTGGCACTTTGC
>JANNIB010000277.1:0-4779 GCA_031404695.1 Acidobacteriota bacterium | reverse complement strand
CCGCCAGCTTCGCGCGCAACGGGTTCACGATCTTGTCCACCGTGGAGTCCAGCTCCGTCCAGTGGAACCGCCACACCGCGGCCGTGTTGGGGTCGGCGTTGTCGTCGATTGTTTCGTAGCGGCGCGCACGCCACTCCTGATGGGCGGGCCCAGTCCAGGGGAACCCTGCGTCACGGTGTGCCGCAAACGAGTCCACCGGATTTTCACTGCCCGAGCGCACGCCCAACGTCACACGGTTGAAGCCCGCCTCGACCACCTTGTCCAACGCCGCATCCTGGTAGGCCGGGTAGTCGGCCCGCAACTGGTTGGCCTCGCCCACCACTTCCCAGCCGCGCATCGTCTGATGCGTGATGGCGGGATTGATCGTGATGACGCCCGTCGCGAGAGGCCCGGCCGCGGAGTGGCGGTCGTTGCCCTGCGCTGAATTTGCAGCAACTGCTGAAGCCACCTGCCGAAGACTGCTCACTTGATCATTCGCCTGACCGCCGGACGCGGTGGTCTGCGCGTGCCCGGTCTGAACTGCCAGGTACGAGATCAGAAAGCAGGCGAACAGAAGTGCAAGACGTCCTCGATGAGCCTTTCCGGCCGAAATCGAGGTGTTTCCCGTGTTGTTTGTCGAATCTCTGTGCAACGGCATGACGCCCAACCTCGTCTTGTCTCGGCTCGGGGGTGACAAGCCAACCCATACAGAGTCAAGAGCTGTGCCGGTGGGTGCAGCGGGCTCAGCAGGACCGTGCGCATGACGTCAGTGGAGATGGGTGCAGAGCTGGTGATGTCGAGCGCGCGGACAGCTACCTGCGCTCTTCACCGAGGTGTGCGGTATTGGCAGGTCAATCCGGGTAGGATGCAGCTCGCTGCGGGCGGCGCGGGAACCGGTCCGCGCCCCGGCCGTCGTCGCACGCCCGGCCCAATGGAGCATCAGATGTCCGTCCTCGAGATCCTTGCCCGAGCACCGGTGCACTCCATCGACGACGCCGTCGCGGTCATGCAGGCCCTCGACGACCGCCTGCCCGACAGCGACGGCGTGAAGTGGTTCAACCGGCTGTACCTGCGCGTCACGGTCAGCGTCGGCGCCGCCGTGGCCCACGCGCGGTTCAACGACACGCCGTTCCTGACGAAGCTCGACGTCGTCTTCGCGAACCTCTACTTCGACGCGCTGACTGCAGCCTCGTCGACCGTGCGCGCGGCGCCGTCGGCCTGGCGGCCATTGTTCCAGGCGCGGCACACTCCCGGGATCGCGCGCCTCCAGTTTGCGCTGGCCGGCATGAACGCGCACATCAACCGCGATCTCCCGGAGGGCATCGTCCAGTCGTTCCTGGCGCTGGGCGGCGACCTCATCACCGACGAGCGTCGCGAGCGGGATTTCGACAGCGTGAACGACATCCTGGAGCGTGTCGAAGAGGAGGTCAAGACGGAGTTCACGGTCGGCGTCCTGGGCGCGCTCGATCGTCTCGGCGGACCGCTCGACGATGCGGTGGCGATGTGGAAAGTCCGGGCGGCGCGCCGCGCCGCCTGGACCAACGCGCAGGTGCTCTGGGGGCTGCGTGGGTTGCCGCCGATCCGCGATCGCTTCTTCGCCAGGCTCGACGGCCTCGTCGGACTGACGGCACGCGGCCTGCTCGTGCCGCGCGGTCCGGAGCTCCCGCACTGAGCCACGGTCACCTGCGGCGGTGATCGATGCGCCGGCTGGGATACCCTCGACGCTGAGAAGTGGCTCCCCGCCCCATGAAGCTGTCCGTCGCGCTCGCGGCCGCGATAGCGGTCGTCGGCCTGGCCGTCGCCGGGTGCCGCCCGGCAACGCAGGTGACGCGCGTTCAGGCACGGCCCAACGCGCCAACGACCGCCATCGAGCCGGGCGCGTATCCGCTGGGCCGCGGGCAGGCGCGGATCCGGGACCTGACGTGGCGCGACGGCACGCTGTACGTTCCGGCAGCCGCCAAACACCGCCCAGTGCCGCTGCTGGTTCTGCTGCACGGCGGCGGCGGACGAGCCGACGACTTCCGCGAGGCGTTCCTGCCGCTGGTGGACGAGTTCGGCGTCGCCGTCGTGACGCTGGATTCCCGCGACAATACCTGGGACGGCATCGACAGTCCGTACGGGCCAGACGTCCTCTCCATCGACGCCACACTGAGGCGCGTCTTCGAAGGCGTGGCGGTCGATCCGGCACGCCTCGCGCTGGGCGGCTTGTCGGATGGGGCGTCTTACGCGCTGTCGGTGGGCCTGGCGAACGGTGACCTGTTCACACACCTGATCGCCGTGGCGCCCGGGTATTTCGACCCGCCGGCGCCGCCGGTCGGGCGGCCCCGAATCTTCGTCGGCCACGGCGTCCGGGACAACGTGTACAGCGTGCAGATGAGCCGCAGAAGCACCGTTCCGCGCTTGAAGCAGGAGGGCTACGACGTGACCTACTTCGAGTTCGACGGCCCGCATTGGGTGACGCCGGCAGCGGCGCGGCGCGCGCTCGAATGGCTGACGAAATAGCGCGCAGCGAGGATCCTGAGCTCGCACTGAATGCTACCCCTCACGCTCCAGCTTTCTGCGCGGGCAACCAGTATTTGGCGCCGGTTCGAGGGCTTGTCCACGGCCGCCGCGAAGAGCTCGCGAAGTCGCTCGGCCCGCACGGCACCTGAGCCGGGGTCTGGCAGAGCGGCGACGATTGTGGCAGGCTGTGTCGCGAACCTCAACGGCCGTCCTGCGGCTGAACCGCGCTGCAGAGGAAGGAAGTCGCGTGGCTGATACGTCACCCGGGCCTGAGCGGCCCCGAGTCGGGCTGTGGCGCTGATGGGCGAGGTGCTCGTCGTTGGAGCCACAGGACTGCTGGGCACCGCGGTGTGTGCGCGCGCGCGGGCGCAGGGCCACCCGGTGCGCGCGATGGTGCGCGCGGGCTCGGGCCGCGGAGCCTTTCTCGAGAACCTCGGGTGCGAGCTCGTTGAGGGCGATCTGAAAGATGCGGCGCGGCTCGCTGCCGTGTGCGCCGGCGTCCAGGCCGTGGTCATGACCGCGAATTCGATGGCCTCTCGGCGGCCGGGAGACACCCTGGAGTCGGTGGATCGCCGTGGCTCGCTCGCGTTGGTGCGCGCCGCCGCCGAGGCCGGCGTGGGCCGCCTGATCTACACATCGGTCAGCCCCGGCCTGCCCGCCAACAACGACTTCGTGCGATTCAAGCGCGAGGTCGAGGGGGCCGTCCGGTCGAGCGGCCTCGCCTGGACGATCGTGCAGCCGACGGCGTTCATGGAGATCCATGCCGGCGTCGTTGGAGGGTGGGATTTCATGGCCGGGCGCGCCCGCGTGGTCGGCACCGGACGGACGCCGGTCGGCTACATTTCCCTCCATGACGTCGCCGGGTTCATCGGCGCGGCGCTGACCCACGAGACGACGAATCGCGACCTGCCGCTCATGGGTCCGGAGCCGTTGTCGGCGCTCGATGCCGTCGAAATCGCAGAGCAGGTCACGGGACTGAAATTCGTAGTGCAACGCGCGCCCGTGCCGGTGGTGAAGGCTGTGCGCTTCGTCGTCGGCCCCTTCAACCCGCATCTGAACGCGCTGATGGGTCTGCTCATCGGTCAGGCGTCGAGTCAGCTCGATCTTCGGCCGGCGCCATACGACGAGTTCGGCGTGCGCCCCACGCGATTCGACGAGTACGTCCGGCAGTGCGTCGCGCCGGCCACGAGGCGCTGAGGGCTGGCGGCCCGCGCGTGATCGTCGCCTTCTTCTGCGGCGAGGTGCTCCACGCGTTCGGGCCGATCGGCGGGCTCAACTTCCCAAGGGCGTGGTCCAGCGGGCGGATCGCGAGCCTGGGCGCCGCCCGGGTCTAACGCGTTCCAAGGCGACGGGCCCGCCGGCAACGTGTAGAGGACCTCCGCGGCGCACAGGCCGGTGACGCCGACGGTGAGCGCGCGGAGCCGCAGCTCGACGTGCTGTGCGGTGCCGACTGCCGGCGTCCCAGTGACGCCGCTGACGTGCATGCGGACCTGGCGCGGGGCGTAGCGCGCGTCGTGATTGTGGTCGCCGCGCGCGACCGTCGGGGCCGATGCGGTGCCCAAGAAAATCGTCGGCGAGAGTTGCGTGCTCGTGGCCGACGCCGTGGAGGCGGAGGCGAGCACGAACAGCTGGGCAAGCAGGGCGAGACGTCTTGGCATGCCTGAGACCTCTCGAGTGCGCGCATCAGCATTCGAGAAACGTTATGGAAGCGCAAGCACGAGTCCCGACCGGACCGGGTAACATCAAGACGCCCTGCCGCCATCTGCGCCGGTGCGGCGCATCTGGAGCTCGTTGAAGAGGCCCGCAAAGCTCGCCAATCGTGAACCCGGAGCTCTACCCCGTCTTCGCGCGGGCCTCGAATCGCTTCGAAACGTGGGTGGGGGCACGGCCGCATCATCGAGTCTCGATGTGGCTTCATGCCTCAGATCGGTCAGGTGCGAGTTGGCATGGGCCGCCCGGGCCGAGCAGCGTCACGAGCGGCAATCCCGCCGCGATGTACCGTCCGGTCATGTGCGCCTCCGTGGGAAGACGGTTATGGTTTGAGCGCGCGCCGGACCCGCTACAATTCCCCGCCAGGCATCTTGCCGCGCTCGTGCTGTCGGTGGCGCTCGGCACCGCCACCGTGACGCTGGCCGGCACGCCCCTCACCCGTGACGGCACGTATCCAATGGCTCCGAAGGGACGACGCTGATGACGCGCGCGGCATACAGACACGGCGCCCTGGCCACCGCCGCGCTGGCGCTCGGCCTCGTGGTGAGCGGCGCGACGGGCCAGCCCGGCACCACCGCGGCGCAGAAC
>JANNIB010000276.1:0-6839 GCA_031404695.1 Acidobacteriota bacterium | reverse complement strand
TTACCCCTGCTCCGCCATGGTGGTGACCGGAACCTGATTGAGATCCATCTCCGCCTTGCTGTCGCCGAACTGCGGGGCGGTGATGTCGAAGGCGCGCAGCATCGAGAGCATGGCATTGGCCATCGGTGTGCCGTCGGCCGCCTTGATGTGCAGATTGCCCTTGATGGCGCCACCGGCGTGCCCGGCGATGAAGAGCGGGCACCGCTTGTGGTTGTGCACGTTCGGGTTGCCCATCGGCGAGCCGTAGAAGATGAGCGAGTTGTCGAGCAGGTTGCCGCTGTCGCCGTCGGGCGTCGCCTTCAGCTTCTCGAGCAGGTACGGCACCAGGTTCACGTGGTAGCGGTTGATCTTGGCGAAGTCGAGGATGCGGTCTTCGCGTTCGCCGTGGTGCGAGGCGATGTGGAAGCCGGTGTTCACGTCGGGGATGAACACGCGGTTGCTGACGTCGCGACTCAGCTTGAAGGCGAACACCCGCGTCAGGTCCGACTGGAAGGCCAGCACCTGCAGGTCCATCATCAGCTTGACGTGCTCCTCGTAGGAGTCGGGCACGCCCTTCGGGGCGCCGGGCAGCGCCCGCTGCTCGCCGCTGGAGTTGGTCTCTTCGACCTTCTGGATGCGGGGCTCGAGCTCGCGCACGTCGTCGGGGTAGTACGACAACCCCGCCCGGTCGGAGGCGCCGAGGTCTTTCTGCAGGCGGGCCACCGAGCCCTGCACGAAGTCGAGCAGGCTGCGGTCCTTGCGGCGCCGCTCGGCTCGCGCTTCGGGCGTAGCGCCGATGCCGAACAACTGGTCGAAGACCAGGCGCGGGTCGCGGATCATCGGCAGCGGCTCGGTCGGCGAGGCCCAGCTGATCGAGTCGGTGTAGGCGCACGAGTAGCCGTAGAAGCAGCCGCCGGCCTGGTCGACGTTCTCGATGCACAGCTGCATCGACGGGATGGGCGTCTCGTGGCCGATCTTCTGCGCCACGATCTGATCGATCGAAGTGCCGGCGTGCAGGTCGGAGCCCTGGGTCTGCTTGGGATGCGACTGCGTCAGGAACACCGCCGCCGAGCGGAAGTGATCGCCGCCGATCTCGGGCGCCGTGAACGCCTCGGCGTTGTTGACGTCGGTGTTGCTGACGATCGTCAGGTAGTCGCGGTAGGCCTCGAGCGGCGCCATCGACGTCGGCGCCAGATCGAACTCGCGGCCCGGCAGCGCCGGCGCCCACAGGTGCTTCGAGGCGCCGAAGGTGGTGCTGCCGGCGGCGCCGTGCACCATCTCCATGGCGATCAGGCGCTTCTTCGACGGCACGGTCTTGGCCAGCGCGACGCCGGCCGGCACCATGGCATCCAGCAGGGGCAACGCGATCGCCGCGCCCATGCCCTTCAGCATGGTCCGGCGCGGCAGGTGGCGTTTGGTCAACAGCATGATGGCTCCTCGAACTCGTGGACTCGAAACGTCAGGGCGCGACCGGCGCCGTGGTCTCGACGGCGGGTTCGGCATTCATCTGGAACGCGGGACTGGCGGCAATCGCCTGCACGAAGGCCGACAGCTTGTAGTCGCGCTGCTCGGCAGCCCGCATCACCCGGCGCACCAGCGGCATGTCGGGCGCCTCGATGCGGCGCCCCAGGGCATACGTCATCAGGCTCTCGGTGAAGCTCAGCACGAACGCCCGCTTGTTCTTGATGAGGGCGGCGCGCAGGCCGGCCGGGCCGTCCATCTGGGTGCCGTCGTACAGGACCCCCGACGAATCCACCGGGTTGCCGTTGTCCTTGATGCGCCACTTGCCGGTGACGTCGAAGTTCTCGAGCGTCAGGCCGAGCGGGTCGATGACGCGGTGGCACGACTGGCAGGCTGGGTTCTTCCGGTGCTGCTCCATGCGCTCGCGCACGGTCAGAATCTTGCTGCCCTGCGAGCCGCCGGTCTCTTCGAGCGTGGGCACGTTGGGCGGCGGCGCCGGCGGCGGCGAGCCGAGCATCACTTCCATCACCCACTTGCCGCGCATGACCGGCGAGGTGCGGTCGGCCACCGAGGTCTGCACGAGCACGCTGCCCTGACCGAGAATGCCGCGGCGCTCCGGCGGCAAGGTGACGCGGCGGAACGCGGTGCCGGTGACATTCGGAATGCCGTAGTGACGCGCCAGGCGCTCGTTCACGAAGGTGTAGTCGGCGGTGATGAGGTCGAGCAGGCTGCGGTCTTCACGCACCAGGCTGGCGAAGAAGAGCTCGGTCTCGCGCATCATCGCGCGGCCCAGCGTGCGGTCGAAGTAGGGATAGAGGAGGGCGTCGGGCAGCACTTCCTCGACGTCGCGCAGGCGCAGCCACTGCGCGGCAAAGCGCGATGCCAGGGCGTCGGACTTCGGGTCGGCCAGCATCCGCTTGACCTGCGCCTCGAACACGCCGGGCGCGCTCAGGCGGCCCTGCGCGGCCAGACGCGTGAGTTCCTCGTCGGGGCCGACGCCCCACACGAAAAACGACAGTCGCGACGCCAGGTCGGCGTCGCGCAGCCGATAGGGCGAGCCGGCGCGCCGCGTGGTCGAGGCCGCCGCAGGGGCTTCGAGCTTGAACAGGAACTGCGGGCTGGCGAGCACCGCCTCGAGTGCCGAGGCGATGCCGCCCTCGAAGTCACGTTCCTTGCGGCCGCTCGCGTAGAAGCCGATCAAGTCGGCGAACTCGACGTCGGTCACCGGGCGGCGGAACGCCCTGGTGGAGATGCGGCGCACGATCTCGGTGGCGCAGTCCTGCTCGGCACTCGGCGAGGTCGGTCGGCATGTGAACACGGCGCGACGGCTGTCGGTGTCGGAAATGCCGGTCACTCTCTGCGGCCCGGCGATGGCCAGGTCCTTCAGGTGCGGCATGGTGGTGATGCCGAAGGCGACGCCGATCTGGGTATCGGCCAGCGTGTGATCGATCGGCGCGATGAGGTCGTTGACCGGACCTTCGAAACGCTGCAGGAACGCCGCGGTGACCCGGTGCGGACCCGCGCTCACCTGCACCCCGGCCGACTTCAGGACCAGGCTGGTCGAACCCTCGTACATCTTCGGGTCGATGTCGAGCAGCGCCTTGCGATCGCCGTCGACCGAGATCTCGATCTGTTCGTTCTGTGCCGGCCCTCCGAAGAGGAAGCCGCAGGCGTTGCCGTGGAGCTCGACGCGGAACACGTACTCGCCATCGGCGGGGAACGTGTGGATGACCGAGGTGCCGCCGCGGGTGCCGAACGGGGCGCCGTCGACGCGCTGCAGCTGGGAGGCCGTTTTGGGTACCCGGTAAAGCGACTCGCCGGCCGAGGCATCGCGGTCACCGAGGGCCAGGGCCGTCACGCGGCTGGCGGCGCGCAGATAGCTCTCCATGAGCGCCGGCGAGAACGTCTGGCCGTCAACGACGTTGTCGAAGCCGTGGACGATGGTGTCGGCCGGCAGCAGCGCCGTGACGTCGATGTCGAGGTCCAGCATTTCCTTGACCGCGCGCGTGTATTCGGCGCGGTTCAGGCGTTGGAACGAGCGGCCGCCGGGATTGTGCACTTTCGACGGCGCGCCGTCGAGGTGCTGCTCGAAGGCGGCGGCCATGTCGGCGATGCCGCTGCCCTCGGGACGCCTGGCGCCGGCCGGCGGCATCATGCCGACGCGCATCTTGCGGATCATCTTCTCGGCGAGCTCGACGTCGTCGGCCAGCTTCGCGGCGTCGAAGGCCGCCAGCGACAGGCCGCCCGCCTTGCCGCGCTCGCTGTGACAGGTGGCGCAGTAGGTCTTGACGGTGCCGGTGTGGGCGGCGGCATCGAAGGCCACCGCCGGCGTGACGGCGGTCGCGCGCGCGGCACGCCGCGTCGGTGCGGCGCTCGTCGATGGCGCTTGCGCCATGGCCGCGCGCGGCGCGCTCACTGCGCCCGTGGGCTGCGGAGCCGCGGACCCACCGTGGGCCACCGCGAGGCCGAGGCCGACCATCACCGAGAACGCCGCCAGTACGAACCGCCGCATGCGTTGGAACTCCTTCCGACGGGCTCCCGGGCCTGGGGGCGCTGCCGGTTCACGACTCGGTGCATTTTACACGCGATTTTACGCCGAAAACCGTGACATCGCGAGACGTCCGGAGGTCGAAAGAGACGCCCCGCCCCGCGCATGGACGGGCTGCTTCCGCTGCATGCGCCGCAAGGCGTAGACTACCCGTTCACACGCGGCGTCCGCTCCCTCTCCGGCGGGGCACGCGATGGAGGGTCACGATGCGAAGGACGTTGCTGGGCATGGCACTACTGGGTCTCGGAATCGCTGCGGGGGCTGCGCGCGTGCAGACGCAGGCGCCGACGACGCTGAGTTTCTTCATCACGAGCGCGGGATCGGGCGACGGCGCCAACCTGGGCGGAATCGCCGGCGCCGACGCCATCTGTCAGAAGCTGGGCGCGGCGGCCGGCGCCGGCAACCGCACCTGGCGCGCGTATCTGAGCGCGTCGGCGTCGGGATCGCAGCCTGCGGTGAACGCCAAGGACCGCATCGGCACCGGCCCCTGGTACAACGCCAAGGGCGTGCTCGTCGCGCAGAACGTCGCCGATCTCCACAACGAGGCCGTAACCAAGCTTGGCAAGGAGAACTCGCTGACTGAAAAGGGCGCCGTCTGGAATGGCCGCGGCGACACCCCCAACATGCACGACATCCTCACCGGTTCGAACATGGACGGCACGCTCGCCAGCGCCGCCGGCGACACCACTTGCAGCAACTGGACCAGCAACAAGGGCGACGGCAGCGCGCTGGTCGGCCACCACGACCGCCAGGGCGGCGGCGCCAATCCGAACTCATGGAACTCGGCGCATCCGTCGAAGGGCTGCAGCCAGGCCAACCTCGTCGCCACCGGCGGCGCCGGCGCGTTCTACTGCTTCGCGGCGAAGTAGGACTGTGATGCGCGCCTTCGGCACGTTGCTCGTTGCCGGGCTCGGGCTCGCGGGTGTCACGACACCCGCGGGCGCGCAGCTCCTCGCTGCCAAGGATGGCCCCGTGGTCTACGGCCATCACCATCTCACGGTCACGAACGTCGAGGCCCACCGGAAGTTCTGGGTGGACGGGCTCGGCGGCACGGCCGCCAGGCTTGGCACCAACGACGCGGTTACATTCACCAACGTCATCGTGCTGTTCCGCCAGGGCACGCCCGCCGGCGGCACGAAAGGCACCGGCGTCAACCACGTCGGGTTCACCGTGCCGGACCTGCGCGCAGCGCTGGCGCGGCTGAAGGCCGCGGGATTCGCCGACGTGACCAAGGCGGAAGCACCCGCAACCATGGCGGTCGTGGAGGGCGTCGCGACCAATGCCGCGGGGACGTCCTCGATCGCGTTCGTGCTGGCGCCTGACGACGTGAAGGTCGAACTGACCGAAGCGAAGGGCCAACCCGCCATCGCCATGCACCACGTGCACTACTACACGCAGCAGGTCGACGCCATGAAGGCGTGGTACGTGCAGACCTTCGGCGCCAAGGGCGGCATGCGCGGTGCCTTTCAGGCAGCCGACCTGCCGGGCGTGAACCTCACCTTCTCGCCGTCTCCCGACCCGGTCGTCGGCACGAAGGGGCGCTCGCTCGATCACATCGGCTTCGAGGTGAAGGATCTCGAAGCGTTCTGCCGGAAGCTGGAAGCGGCCGGCGTGAAGTTCGATCGCCCCTACTCGAAGAATGCCGCCATCGGCATCGGTCTCGCCTTCTTCACCGACCCGTTCGGCACCTACGTGGAGCTGACGGAGGGACTCGGCGCGGCAGTCAAGTGACGGTGGCTGGCGGCTAGCGGCTAAGTGGCATGGTGGCGGCCCGCACGCGGGTCGCCGCTATCGCGCGGCAGGAATCGGCGGCAGGCCCCAGGCGGTCTTGAGGGCGTCGTAGGCCGCCGTCGGCAACTGCACCAGCACCGGCGAGGCCTTCGGGTCGAGCCATCGCATCACGGCCTTGAGCATTGGCTCACGCATCGCCGTACAGCCCGCGGTGCCCTTCCCCCCATCGCCGCCGATGTGCAGGAAGACGCATGACCCGCGACGCGGCACGGCCGGCGACGCGTTGTAGTCGACGACCACGCCCCAGTGATACTGCGGGGCGATCTCGCGCATCTTCTCGCTGCTCTTCCAGTCGGGTTCGACCGCGGCGCGGTCGGTGAGCGTGTTGTAGAACTCCGACGCCGGGTCATCCACGCATTCCAACGTCGGCGTAATCTCGCGGTAGGGCAGCTTCAACCACGACGCCTCGGCCGCCTTGGCGAAGCCGAACGCGGTGCCGAGCGCAAAGACGCCAGCCGGCGATCGGCCGTCGCCTTCCTGCTTGATCGGACCCGGCACCGGCGCGACCACCGCGGGGTCCCAGGCCGTGCCGCTCTTCCCCACCACGATCGTGACTTCGCGCAGCGTCGTCGCCGGGCGCTCGTCGGTGCGCCACCGCACCTCACGCCAGGCGCCGTCGGCGCCGCGCTCGAAACCGACGAGCGTGCCCGAGACGTCGTTCCAGCCGGAGGTCGTGACGACCAGCATCTGGCGGGCCGACGCGAGGAGCGCGGCCGTGGAAACAGGACGGGCGCCGCCGGCCGAAGCCGGGGCGCCCGCCACGCATCCTGCGACCAGCGCGGCGAAGAGCACGCGCGCCATCCGCCTACTTCTTCCGCACGTACTTCTTGACGGCGCGCGGTCCGACTTCGGCGCCGTAGATGTTGCCGTCGGCGTCGACCACCACGCCTTCAGCGGCCAGCGTGCCGCGGGCGCCGTCGGAACCGTCGGCCTTCTTCATGACCGGTTTGCCGTCGACCATCGACAAGGTCTCGCCGACGCTGCTCGGATCGGGGATGAACGCCGTGACCTTGCCGTCCCTCGCGGAGCCGATACGGATGCCGCGGCGCCAGGCGCCGTG
>JANNIB010000275.1:0-2480 GCA_031404695.1 Acidobacteriota bacterium | reverse complement strand
AGCGGGAACGTCCCGTCGTCCGTGAATGTCTGCGAGCCCGGCTCGAAGGCGCCGCTCACCGCCAGGAAGAAGCGCGACTCATCCGCCTGCGCCTGCGCCGCCGCCTCATCCGCACTCGCCAGCAGGCCTGCCATCACCAGTGCCGTTACCAATCGCATCGTCGTCTCCGCTCCCACGAAGTGGCGCCACGCGCCGGAACCTTGGCCACACGGAGGACGTGCGCCGGGTCAGTCAATCGTCCGGATGGTAGCACGTCAGCCCGTAGGTGGTCGAAATTGCACGGGCAAATTGACGCCCCTGGAGTATCATGGCGTGTCTTCAGACTGAGTTCGGCCCCTAATCGACCCGAGGAGTGACGGATCAATGGTTCGACGAATGCTTCGCCTGGCAGCGGGCGTATGCGCGGTAGCGCTTACCGTCGCGTGCGCGCAGAACCCCGAAAGCCCGATGTCGCCCTCGGCGACTGACAGTTCGACCGCGGCGAATCCCGACGGCTCGACCCTCAAGGTTTCGGCACCCACGCCTGTCAGCCCGGCCGACGGCGCGGTGGCCGATTCGGTGCGGCCCACCGTTACCTTCGCCAACTCCACCGGCCGCTTCACGAGCATCGCGCTGTCCTATCGCGTGCAGGTCTTTAACGCCGCCGGCTCCCTGCTCGGCGAGTTCACCGTGGCGCAGGATGCCAACGGCCGGACGTCGCTAGGCGCTGAAGCGGATCTCACGTTCGACACCGAATACCGCTGGCGTGTGCGCGCCGAGTTCGATGGCCAGGCAGGCCCCTGGTCGGGGGTGTGGTCGTTCAAGACGCCGGCTCGTGTCGTGCTCGGCACTGGCGACAACGTCGGCCCCCCGCGCAACATCAGCTTCAACGAAGCCTACGACATCCTCTACGCGATCTATCAGGCGGCTCGATGGAACATCTCGGGCGGCTCGACTCGCGATCAAATGAATCTCTACCTCGAAACCGCCATGGCGGCTCTTCACTACGGCCACGGCAAGTGGAATCCGCGCGGCCCCGACTCCGATTGGTGCATCAAGACGGGCGGACCGGGGCGGCCCCAGTCCGACGACGTCATCGTGCGCTGCAGCACGCGCGACGCGTGGGATCTCATCCTCAGCATCGGGGCGCCGGGCGCCGTTTGGGCTCCGAGCTATATCGGCCGCCTGCCCGGCATCCAGCAGGTCTACCCGCCGCGCGCCAGCACGCTGGCGCGGCTGCCCTAGTCCCAGCGCCTGAGACGGCAACCAGTTGCGGGCGACAGCGGTGCCGCTGTCGCCCGTTTTCTTGTACATTCACGGCGAGGGCACGTGGCCGAGCAGCAGGACACCTTCTACAAGTCGTTCTCGGAGAAGAAGCTCACCGGCTACGGCACCGGCCGGCGCCACCGCATCGAGCAGCACCGCCTGGCGCTGCTCCAGCGCTACAAGGCGGCGCCGGGCGACATGGTGGAAGTGGGCCCCGGCCACGGCACGCTGGCCGAGCAGGCAGTCGCCGCCGGTTGGCGCTACACCGCCATCGAAGCCAGCAAGATCCTGATCGAGGTGCTCCGCGGCAAGGGGCTGACGGTGATCGAGTCGTGGGCGCCGCCGATTCCGGTGCCTGATGCCAGCGTGGATGTCGTCTACGCCGATCAGGTGCTGGAGCACATGAACGGCATCGAGCAGGCGCGCGAGTTCACGGCCGAGGCGCTGCGGGTGCTGCGGCCCGGCGGCGTGCTCTTCGTGGTGGTCCCCGACTATCTCAAGGAACGCACGTTCTTCTGGGACGTCGACTACACCCACAACTTCGTCACCACCGAACGGCGCGTCCGTCAGCTCTTCAACGATGGCGGCCTCGAGGTGCAGCACGTCGAACGCGCCATCGGGCTGGCCACCGGCCTGGGACGCGACGCGCTGGCCGCGGCGGCGCTGCTCGTGAACGTCCCGGGCGTCGACGCGCTATCGCGTCACACCGGCACCACCGAGCTGGTCTTCAAGATCCGCAAGAACCTGTTCGAGACGCTGACCTTCGTCGCGCGAAAGCCCCAAGGGGGCCGCTAGGTGCTCAGGCGGCTGGCCGGCTCCTGGTGGCTGCGCGCGGCCATCACAGCGGCCATCCTGGCGTGGATGGCGACCCGCATCGACATGCGGGCAGCGGCGGCCGCGGTGGCCAGCATCTCGCGTCCGCACCTGGCGCTGGTGCTCGGTCTGGTGGCCGTCGACCGCGTGATCATGATCTGGCGCTGGGTGCTGCTGCTGCGGGCCGCCGATATTCCGATCGCCACCGCCGACGCGGCGCGGCTCTTCCTCACCAGTTCGTTCGTCGGCAGCTTCCTGCCGGCCGGCGTGGGCGGCGATGCGGCGCGCGCGTGGGGCCTGTCGCAGGTGAGCGCGCGGATGGGTGACGCGCTGGCGTCGGTGGTGGTCGATCGCATGCTGGGGATCCTGTCGCTGGCGGCCATGGGCGCCGCCGGGCTCGCGGCCTGGACGCCCGACGGCAC
>JANNIB010000274.1:0-17043 GCA_031404695.1 Acidobacteriota bacterium | reverse complement strand
CTAGTGCTTCAGGACAAAAACGCATCAATAAAAGAACTGCTTAAAGTTACTTTTATGGATTTGTTGTTAAAGCAGGTTGTAAAAACATTTGAGGTGCAAAGACAAACAAGCAGTAGAGATAAAGGGAATCCGCGGTGCCCTGCGTGAAGTGGTGGCCCACCTTGCGGGTGCGCACGACCAGTTCCGTGAGGTAGCGGATGCCTGGCGTGAGCGCTGGCGTTGTGCCATCGAGCGGGCCGAGCAGGCGGCCGGCAATCGTGCCGCCTTCGCGCAGGCCGAAGAGATCGAGGGTGACGACCTTGTCGAGGAACGCTTCCTGCGCTTTCACGGTGGCGGTGTCGCCGCGCAGGTGCGGCACGCCGGTGTTGGCGCCGGTGAAGCGGTGGTCGTGGATCTGGAGGGCGCCGGTGGCGTCGAAGGCCTGCGCCCCGAAGTCGCGCGAGGTCTGCAGCGGCATGTGGCAGCCGGCGCAGCGGTCCTGCGCCTGGGGCGGGTAGTAGAACGCCCGGGCGCCGCGTCCCGAGACGCCGCTCAGGATGAAGCTGTCGTAGTGATTCTGCCCGCGCAGGAATTCCTTGTAGTCGTTGAGCGCGCCGGGAATGTGCACCTTGTGGCAGGTGGAGCAGAACTCGGCGGTGCGATGCAATGGCTTCAGGAACGTCGCCTTGTGGAAGGCCGGCTTGGCCTTGATGAGTTGCTGGCTCACGGCGCGCAGGGCCGGGCTCGAGCTGAAGGCGAACGGATAATGCCGGGGTTCGCTGATCGTGTAGTCGCCGTTGCCGCGGGTGCTGTTCACGCGGTCGATGGCGTGGCAGGCGGTGCAGGTGATGCCGGCCTGCGAGGTCGGGTCCTTGTCGGTGTCGAAGTCGGCCTTCGAGAAGGCGCCGGAGAAGAGCGGCACCGGGTCGTGACAGCCGGCGCACCAGCGGCTGGCATCGACGGTGCCGTCGCGGGCCAGCATCACCTTGCGGGTCTCTTTCACGCTCGCCGCATAGACGTCGTTGTTGAACGAGCTGAAGCGGTGCGCGCTCGAGAGCCACCCGGTGTGGGCATCCTGATGGCACTCGGCGCAGTAGGCGTCGTTCATCAGCGCCTCGGGCCGAATGGTGCGGCCGGTGGCGGTGCGGGCGAACGACGGCGCAAATGACGCCTGCTCGCCGGGTGGCACCGGTTCGCGGCTCACGCGCAGATCGATGACCGCGGTGAGCGCCACGGCGGTGACGGTGACCAGGCCCCACGTCCAGGCCGCCGACGCCTCGATGCGCTGGCCGCGCCGGCGGTGCTGCTGGAAGGCGATGAACGCCGTCACCGGCACGACCACATGCAGCCAGTAGACGAGACTGCGCACGCCCGGCTGGCGCAGTTCCATGCCGACGACGCGCATGAGCGCCACACCGGTCACCAGCACGATGAGCGACAGGGCGGCGAGCAGATAGCCGACCCGGGCGGCCCGCTGGTTGGGATGATGGCGCGCGACCAGCGCATGCGACAGCGCGAAGAGGACGAACGGCACGAGTACGAGCAGGCCCACGGCCAGATGCACCAGCAGTGCCCACTGATAGACGTAGCCCTGATGGCTGGTGCCACGCAGCCAGTCGGCGGCGCTCACCGCGCCCAGATACAGCGCCGACGCGGTGAGCACGGCGACCATCGCATAGACCAGTCGCAACAGCTGGCGCGCACCGGCGCCGATGACCTGGGGGCGTAGAGGGGTCTGGGTCATCGTCCGCTCTCGAAGCGCGTGTTGTACGCGGGATGTAAACGCGCGCGGGCGGCCGTGTCCAGACCCGGCAGCGGGCCTACGGTCTCGCCATCACGGGTGTAGAGATCCATGTCCTTGCACCAGCCGCGGGCGCGCAGCACGAACTGCCGGGTCCATCCCGAGGCGGGGGCCGAAGCGGGGGCGGTGAACTCCACCGCCACTTCTTCGCCGGGTCCGATGATGGCCAGCGCGTCGTCGGCGTGGCCGACCAGCGGCGCGACGTCGCCGAACTTCGTGTACCAACCGCGCGGGTGCCGCGTGTCCCAGAGCGGCGCACGGCGGTCGTGGTCGTAGCCAGGTGTCCGCTGGGGGCCGGTGGTGCGGCGCGCAAAGCCCGATTCGCGCAGCGTCGCGCTGGCCAGAGGCAACACCTGTTCTACGGCCGTCGGCAGTGCTTCGGCCTGCACCACGCTGATGCGGTCCCAGTAGACCTCCTGCGAGGTCGTCAGGCGCAAGGCCCTGGTGCCCCTTGGCAGCCCCGCGAGCGGCAGCGTCATGCGCCGCGGCATGCCGGCAGGGTAGCCGAAGTCGGGCGCCACCACCTGCCAGCGGCCGGCGCCGTCGCGGGCCTCGAGCGTCGGGGCGGCAAACGCGGCGCCCGCCTGCCAGGCGGCGAAGACGGTCTGCGCGTACGGATATTCGACCCAGCCGTCGATCATCAGCACCGGGCGTCCCGGGCCGTCGTCGAGCGCGCGGTCGAAGGTGAGTTCGAGGGCGTGGCGCGAGGTCATCCCGATGAAGCGCGCATCGGGCGTGCCCACCGGCGCCGCTCTGTGATCCGCCGTGGTCACGAGCGTCGTCACGTCCGTGCCGTTGCCGGTGACCGCGCGGATGGGCAGACGCTCCTCGCGGAAGAAGATCGGCGCTCCGGTGGGGGGCGCGCTGGCAATGGCCTTGCGCTCGTCGAGGGCCATCTGCCAACCAGGCGGCAGGTCATAGGCGACCAGCTGGAACTGGTCGAAGTAGGCGACCTCTTCCATCGGCTCGCCGACCACGAGCCGGTAGCGCCCGTTCACGACGCCGAGGGAGCCGGCGGGCAGCAGCACGTGTTCGCGTGGGAACGGCGCGCTGTAGACGCCGGGCTGCTCGAAGAAGCCGATGCCGCCCACGCCAAGGATGTCGGTGACAAAACGCGTGGTCGTGCCGTCGAAGGCGAAGAGCACCGGACAGCTCGAGAGCTGCCGTTGTGTCTCCTCGATGACGTGCAGACGTCTCGCGTCGAGATTCAGCTCGGACTGCAGGATGCCGTCAGACCACACGAGCGAGACGAGATCGGCGCGCGCGGCACCGCCCAGGCCGACAGCCATCGGCTGCAGGCTCTGCCCGCCACCCGATTGCATGCGCACGGTGTCGAACGCGGTCCAGCGCGAGCCAGTGCGGACCGCGACTCTGGTGCCGATGCCCGAGACGTTCGAGCGCCGCTGGTCGCTCGACTGCGAGCGGCCGGTGGCGGCGATGGCCGCGTAGGGATGGCGTCCGCGCCCGGGCGCCCACACGGCAAGGCCGGCACTGGTGAAGCCGACCACCGAGGGTCCGCGCGCGGCATCGAGGGTGGCGACGGTCCACGTCGAGGCCTCGGCGCCACCGTCGAAGACGGCCGTGGCGGGTCCTGTGGGCGGCATGGTGTAGGCTTCCCACGAGCGCGCCGACGAGACCAGCAGCTCGAAGGTGCCGTTGCCGTCGATATCAGCCAGTGCGAGCTGGGCGCGCTGCGCCGGGTCGCGCACGAGCGGGGCCAGCAGGCCGGCGCGCATGGCGCCGGTCGTGTCGCGCGACCACCGCTCGAGACCGCGCGTGCTGGTGGTGTACAGCTCCGGCTGACCGTTGGCGTCGAGGTCGGCGGCCAGCACCGCGTCGTGCGTCGCGGCGGCGAAGGTCTCGAAGCCGGGCGCGCGCCGGTAGCGCCACACGCGATCGTTCAGGAACACCTCGTGTGGCGGCGACGCCTTGAGCACCACGATGTCGTGATCGCGGTCGGCATCGAGGTCGGCGATCGCCACGCCCACCGAGGGACGGCGGTCGCCGGCCAGACCCGCCTCGCCCGCGATGTTGCGGAAGGTGCCGTTGCCGTTGTTGTTCAGCAGCGCGTTGGGCCCGCTGGCGCTCGTGAGCCAGATGTCGAGATCGCCGTCGTGGTCGGCGTCGAAGAGCGCGCCGTCCACCGCGTCGACGCCGGGCATCGCCGCGCGGCTCGAGGTCGTGACGTCCTGCCAGACGTTGACGGCAGACTGCCGCCACACCGCCGTCTTTCCGCTGCCGCGCACGAGCACCGCGTCGATGCGTCCGTCATTGTCGAGATCGCCCCACAGCGCCGCGCGCACGTCGGCCACCGCGGTGAGCGGATGCGCCGGGGCGGGTTGCCACGCCTCGGCCGAGCGGCGCAGGACGACGTTGTGGGCGTCGGTGCCGGCGCCGGCCACGAAGAGATCGAGCGCACCGTCACCATCCACATCCGCGAGGCTGATGGCAGGCATCCGGCCGGCGGCGGGGGCAAGCGCGCGCAGCACCACCTCGCGCTCGAACGCGGGGCCTTGAGGCACCGGCACCGGCGCGGCCGGTGCATCCACGAACATGGCTTCGGCCAGCGGCCCCATCCGCGTGTACTTGAACTCCGCCATCTGCGCGCGCGGGTCGGTGTCGAGCGCCTGGAAGACATCGAGCGCGGCCGTGGCGTCGGCTCCGCGGCCGAGGCGTTGCAGCGCTTGGAAGGCGCCGTACGACGCGCTTCTGAGCAGCGGATCGATGGCGCGCGCTTTCTCGAACCAGGTGAGGGCGTCGGCGGGTGATTTCGCCAGACGCGACTGTCCGGAAAAATAGGCCGCGTAGGGATCGGCCGGCGTCGTGGCGGCCACCGCGCTCAGGAGCAAAAACGCCTCGGCGTCGCGGCCCTGATAGAGCAGCAGCAGGCCGAGCGCGTAGCGCGCCCGCGTGCCGACGGATGGATCATCGACCACCGCGCGCAGCCGGCGCTCGGCCTCGGGCGCGTCTTCGGCGCGCTGGCGGTTGATGAGCGCGACGGCCAGGTTGAACGTGGTCTCGGCCGAGACGGGATAGGTCGCCGCCAGCGGCGTCAGCACGTCCACCGCAGCCTGGAAATCGTAGCGGCCCATGTGGCCGATGGCGGTGTTGGTGGCGCTGACCAGCGCCGCGTCAAGCGCTGGTGTCGAAGGGGGCGTGGGCGTGGTGCCGCCGCACGCCACCGCAGCGAGAAGCGGCGCGCACACGAGCAGGCGGAGGACCAGTCGCGTCATCGAGGGGATGACGCGGGATTGTACCGCAGCGTAACGGTCGTAGTGGCAGAGCTGCTAACGGCTCGCCGCCAGCGCGGCCGCATCGGCCTGCTCGTGAGCGTGGTAGGAGCTGCGCACGAGCGGTCCGGCTTCGACGTGGGCGAAGCCGAGGCCGAGCGCGATGCGTTTGAGTTCAGCGAACTCGTCGGGATGGTAATAGCGGGTCATCGGCGCGTGGTCGGTGGACGGCCGCAGGTACTGACCGATGGTGAGAATGGCGACGCCGACCTTGCGAAGGTCTCTGAACACCTGCACCAGCTCGTCCTGCTCCTCGCCCAGCCCGACCATGAGGCCGGTCTTGGTGGGAATGTGCGGCGCGATCTGGGTGGCGTGCTCGAGAAGCTCCAGGCAGCGCGAGTACTTTCCGCCCGATCGGGCCATGCGGTAGAGCCGCGGCACGGTCTCGGTGTTGTGGTTGAGGATGTCGGGACGGGCGTCGAGCACCGTGCGCAGCGGCGCCTCTTCGCCCTTGAAGTCGGGGATGAGCACCTCGACGCGGCAATCGGGCACCCGCGCCTTGATCTCACGGATGGTGCCGGCGAAGATCGCGGCACCGCCATCGGGCAGGTCGTCGCGATCGACCGAGGTCACCACCGCGTAGCGCAGGCGCATCGCCTGCACCGCTTCGCCCACGCGCACCGGCTCGTCGAGGTCGAGCGTGGCGGGCCGGCCGTGCTTCACGGCGCAGTAGGCGCAGGCGCGCGTGCAGACATCGCCGAGGATCATGAAGGTGGCCGTGCCGTGGTGCCAGCACTCGCCGATGTTGGGGCAGTGGGCGTCTTCGCAGACGGTGTTCAGCTTGAGATCGCGCATGATGCCCTTGAGGCGGAGGTAGTTCTCCGACCCCGGGGCCCGCACCTTCAGCCAGTCGGGCTTGGGCTCACGCGGTTTGATGAAGGTCAGCGGGGCTTGCACTCCTTCAGTTTACCGTAGGGACCCGGGACCGGGGACCCGGGAACCCGCGCCGCCCGGTCGACTCGTGCCGCTGATGGCATACTCCTGCCATGACTCATGGAAGGCTTGCAATCACTTGGTTTGGCCACAGCGCGTTTTCGCTGAAGACGCCTGGCGGTAGCACGGTCCTGTTCGACCCGTGGTACACCGGAAATCCCAGCTTTCCTGCCGGCCGCGAGCCGAGAGCCGCGGATCTGGTGCTGATTTCCCACGGGCACAGCGACCACACGACCGATGCCGCGGCCGTGGCCAAGGCGACCGGCGCCACCGTCGTGGGCATCTACGAGATCACCTCGTGGCTCCGCGCCAAAGGCGTCACCGCACTCGAGCCGATGAACAAGGGCGGCACCATCGAGGCGCGGGGCCTGCGCATCACCATGACCGACGCGCGCCACAGCAGCAGCTTCGACGACCTGACCTATCTGGGCGAGCCGGCCGGGTTCATCGTGAAGCTCGAAAACGGCCAGACCCTCTACTACGCGGGCGACACCGCCCTCTTCGGCGATATGAAGATGATCGGCGAGCTGTACCGGCCCGACATCGCGTTCCTGCCGATCGGCGACCGCTTCACGATGGGCCCAGACACGGCGGCCATTGCGGCGCGCTGGCTCGGCGTGCGCCAGGTGGTGCCGATGCACTGGGGCACCTTTCCGCTGCTCACGGGCACGCCGCAGGCCCTCGAGGCGCATCTCGAGGGCTCCGGTATTCAAGTGCTGAAGCTGAAGCCGGGCGAGACGGCGGAATAACCGTCAGCGCACTCTGGACGGCGCGGGCATGGGTGCAGCCACGGGTACGCCAGGCTCATGCGTGAGGCCGCCGACGAGGTAGTCGGCAAACGCGCGGCCGATCTCCTGCGAGGTCATCGGGCCGGCCGGGTCGTACCACTTGGTGATCCAGTTCACCGCGCCCATCATCGCAAATGCGATCATCTTCGGATCGCCAGGCGCGAAGCGCCCCTGATCCATGCCCTGCTGGATGATGGCGCGCAGCCCGCGGTCGAAGGTGTCGCGGCGGTCGACGATCTTGCGCAGCAGCGGCGGCGACAATGCCTGCAGATCGATGGTGAGGGCGGTGGCCTGCAGCTCGTCGAGCAGGAGGTGCACGAAGGCCAGCACCAGCCTGCGCAGTTTCTCTTCCGGCGTCGAGTCGTCGGCCCGCACGTCGTCGAGCAGCCCGAGCAGCACGTCGAGCGAGTACTCGTGGCAGGCGTAGAGGATCTCTTCCTTGTTGCGGAAGTAGTAGTAGAGATTGCCCTTCGTCATCTCGAGGGCGCTGGCGATCTCGTCCACGCTGGCGCCGTGGTAGCCGCGGCGGCGGAAGGCCGCCGCCGCGCTCTTCAGGATGTCGATGCGGCGATCGGCGCTGGCGAGCGTCTGAGCTGGCATGGGTGGAGGGCGGCGCCCCGGCGCGAGCTGCCACTCTAGCACAGCGTTGAACGAGCGTTCAAAGCGGGGTAAGCTCGTCGTCCCAATGGCACACAACGACCGCCCGCTCGCGGTGCTCGGAGCCGGGACGATGGGCCACGGCATCGCCCACGCCGCCATCGCGGCCGGCTACACGACGCGCCTCTACGACGTGGCAGAGGTGCCGCTGAGTAAGGCGGTCGCCGTGATCCAGGGCATCGTGGCCAGGAGCGTCGAGCTGGGGAAGGCGACCTCCGACGACGCGGCCGCCATACTCGCCAGGCTGTCGACGACGACGTCGGTGGCGCAGGCCGTGGCCGGGGTTGGTGTGGTCATCGAAGCGGCGCCCGAAACGATCGCGCTGAAGCTGGCGCTGCTCACCCAGGTGCAGGCAGCCGCTCCGGCCGATGCGGTGGTGGCGTCGAACACCTCGGCGCTCGGCATCAGCGAGATGGCCGCGGTGCTCGACCGTCCCGGCCGCATGGGCGGGATGCACTTCTTCAACCCCGTCCACAAGATGAAGCTGGTCGAGATCGTGCAGGCGCCCGAGACCTCCGCCGACACCGTGCGGACGATGACCGCGGTGGCGGTGGCGATGGGGAAGGAGACGGTGCTCGTCAGGGAGTCGCCGGGCTTCATCACCAGCCGCGTCAACGCCCTGATCGGCAACGAGGCGTTCTACATGCTGCAGGACGGGGTGGCGTCGGCGCGCGACATCGACAAGGCGCTCAAGCTCGGACTGAACCACCCGATGGGCCCGTTCGAACTGGTGGACCTGGTGGGCCTCGACACGCGTTTGAGCATCCTGCAGTACCTCCACCGCACGCTCGGCGAGAAGTTCCGGCCCTGCCCGCTGCTCGAGCAGCACGTCCTCGCCGGCCGCCTGGGCCGAAAGGTGGGGAAGGGCGTGTACGACTACTGAGCGACGATGGTGATGCGGCCCTGCAGGCCCGTCACGGTGGGCAGGTTGTGGTCGTGGAACCCGCACACGCGGATGGTGTTGAGGTTGCCGCTGGTCTTCGACTGGCCCGGCAACAGGAAGCCCACCTGATCGAGCGGCGGGCAGTCTTCGTGGCTGGGATGCGGATCCGACGACATGTCGTGCGATCGCGAATCGTTGTTCACGAAGGTGACGCGGCCACCCTGCGTGATCGTCACCGTACTGGGGCTGACCGAGCCATTGGAGCCGATCGTGATCGTCGCCGTGGACGTGGCTCCGCCCGTCCCGCCCCCTCCGGTGCCGCCGCCTCCGGTGCCGCCGCTCGGGCCCGACGGCGTGCCGCCCCCGCCGCCGCACGCGGTGGTGGCGAGCGCCACCCCTGCCACGCCGAGCCTTAGCAGATGTCGCATGTGTGATGCTCCTCGATCGAGGTCAGACCGTCGAACGGTCCTTCAGGGTTACGTCGGCGGCGACGCTCAGTAGAACTTCCGCGAGATGTTGAAGCCGAGGTACCAGTCGTCGTTGCCGCCGCGGGCGATCTGGCCGAACGTGGTACCGAAGCCGTTGCCGACGTTGATCTGGAAGCTGTGACCGCCAGCCCGCATCTCGATGCCGGCCTCGACCTGGGTCTTGCCCGGGTCGAACCCGTTCACCCGCGGCGTCATTTCGAAGACGCCATACAGGCTGTTGGTGAAACGCAAGCGCGCGCCGAGCCCGACCAGCAGCGAGCTGTTGTCGTCGACCAGCTCCTCGGGCAGCGGATTGGTGTTGTTGACCCAGAACGGCTCGACGTAGATGGCCGCCCGGTCTGACACTTCGCGCGACAGCAGCACCCCCAGGGCCGGCGAGTAGCTGTCCTGCAGGTTGTTGGTGCCCTCGGCGCTGCCGAAGACGCTGATCCCCAGCGGGAAGTCTTCGGTCTGACCCTTGATCTCGCGCTGGAGCATGAACTGAATCGTGCGGTTGTTCGTGCGGTGGAAGACCACCTGCGTGGCCTTGAGAATGCCGAACCGGTATTCGAAGCCGATGACGGCGCCGTTGTCGGTGCCCAGGCCGTCGGCGAGCAGATCGGTGAGGCTGCCTTCGCCGAGCGGGCGCCCGAACCGGTGCGTGATGCGAAACGCCCCCTTGCGCGCCGGCAGGCGCAGCGTGGTCGGCAGGTTCACGAGGGTGAAGTCCGGCTGGGCGCGGTTGACGTCGATGTCAGGGTCGTCGTCCTGCTCTTCGACCGCGGTGGCGGACTCGTCGGCCGGCGTCGCCGCCGCGGCCGGCTTGTTGGGGGCCGCGGCGGGAGGGTCGCTCGCCAGGGCGGGTGCGACGCCCACGGCGAGCATCAGGGTCAGTGCGAGTGGAAGTCGTGCAATGGCTGCCTTCACGTTGTGCTCCTGTTGGGACGGGCCTGAGCCCTAGTCGTTCTTGGCGCCGGCCTGGATCCAGCGGCGGACTACCAGCATCTGCCCGTCGGTCAGGTAGGGCGGGCCACCGATCGGCATGCGGACGCCGACGATGTCAGCGCGGCCCTCGAGTTTCTGCACGAGGTAGCTGCTGTCAGGATCACCCGGAACGACGAAGGTCGCCCCGGCCTTGCGTGTACTCGGGCGGCCAACCAGTGTGGCATAGGCCGTCGCGGCGTCCTTGAGATTGATGCCGGCAGCAGGCGTGCGACCGACGTCGGTGTGGCAGACGTTGCAGGCGCGTCGGCCGCTCGAGTCTGAACTGGTGAAGATCTGCGCCGTGATGCTGCTCATGGTCGGCTGCAGGTCGGGCGTCGGGCCGGTCAGATCGGACAACTTCTCGTCGCAGCCGACGCTGACGAGCACCAGGGGAATCGCGCACAGGAACAACCGCAGATGTCGCATGGGGACTCTGACCTCATGGAAAAATTACGACTTGTACGATCCTACTACGACGAGGCAGCCGCGTCTTTCTGCGCGACCGTCGCTGCCGTCTTCGAAACAGACCCCGGCCATGCCGGCCCTGAAATCGATCGTCTCTGGCGCGCCGGCGCGCGGCCCAGTGTGTGATTGTGACCCTGCGGTGACGCTCTTCACGTCGGACGACGGCGCCGCCGCCGCGGGAGCGGCGACGGCAACCGGCGCGTATGCCGCGGCGGGGTCCTTCCCCACGCCGGCGGATACCGGCGTTTCAGGGAGGAGCGCCATCCCCGCCACGGCAACAGTGACGAACACCACGAGCGTTCGCATGAGTCGATACGCGCAAGCGTCTCCCGGACGGAGCGCGGCTGGCGCGATGGCGGTTGGACCTGCAAGGCTGGTGCCGCCAGCTGAACTGGCGGCCGCGAAGGATTCAGGCGCATTCCGCCGCCGACTCGGGGCATCCGTGCGGCCGGACTTACGCAGGCCGTAACCACTTACAGGCATCGTAAGGCGGGGCTAGTCGATGCGGTACTTCGCCAGGTAGTGCGACAGCGCGCGCTGGCTGAGCCCCATGAGCTCGGCCGCGTCCTTCTTCACACCCCGCGCGCGCTCCAGCGCGTGCCGGATGGTCTCGCGCTCGACCCACTCGACGTTCTGGTGCAGGCCCAGCGATGGCAGGCCCATCGTGGGCGCCGACGCCGCCCCCATCACCCACACCGTGTCCGGTGTCAGCGACGGCCCGGTGGTGAGCACGACGGCGCGCTCGATGGTGTTCTCGAGCTCGCGGACGTTGCCCGGCCAGTGATAGCGCTTCAGCTCGCTCATCGCCTCGCCGTCCACGCCGGTGATCCGCTTGCCCAGGCGCTGCGAGAACTTCTGGACGAAGTGGTCCACCAGCGCCGGCAGATCGTCGAGCCGCTGGCGCAGCGGCGGCAGTTCGATCGGGATGACGTGCAGGCGGTAGTAGAGGTCTTCCTGGAACTTCCCCTCGGCCACCAGCTGGCGCAGGTCGCGGTTGGTGGCGGCGATGATCCGCACGTCCACCTTTTCGGTGCGTTCGCTGCCGAGCGGCTCGAACTCGCGTTCCTGCAGCACCCGCAGCAGCTTGACCTGCACCGAGGCCGGCAGCGTCGCGATCTCGTCGAGGAAGATGCTGCCGCCGTCGGCTAGCGCGAAACGGCCTTTCTTGGCCGAGATCGCCCCGGTGAAGGCGCCGCGCACGTGCCCGAACAGCTCCGACTCGATGAGCGTCTCGGGAATGGCGGCGCAGTTCACCTTGATGAGCGGCAGGTGCCGCTGCTGACTGCGGTCGTGGATGGCGCGCGCCACCAGTTCCTTGCCAGTCCCGGTCTCGCCGGTCAGCAGCACGGTGCTGCGCGACTGCGCCACCAACTCGATCCGCTTCGAGATGTCGATCATCGCCTTGCTGCGGCCGACGATGCCGTAATGGTCGAAGTCGGCGTCGCGCTCGTTGCGCAGGTAGGTCAGCTCGGTGCGGGCGCGCTGACCCGTCAGGGCGCGGCGGGCCGTCAGCAGCAGCTCGTCCACCTCGAACGGCTTCTGCAGGTAGTCATGCGCGCCGAGCTTCATGGCCTCGACCGCGCTCTCGACGCTGCCGTGGGCCGTCATCATCACGATCGCGGGCCGCTCGCCGTCGGCGGTCGTGGCGACCAGTTCCTTGACCACTTCCATCCCCGAACGGTCGGGCATGCGGTAGTCGATGATGAGCAGATCGAACGCCTGCTCGGCGAGCAGCCGCTGCCCGTCGAGCGCGCGCGACGCCGTCGTCACGTCGTGGCCCTCGTCGCGCAGGGCGCGGCCGAGCGTCTTCAGGATCTTTTCCTCGTCGTCGACGAGGAGCACGCGGCCCCCAGGTGTCATCGTCACGCGCGCCGCTCCGGCGTATCCGTCAGATCGATGGTGATCTCGGTGCCCACGTCGACCCGGCTCGAGACGGTGATGGTGCCGCCGAGGCCCTCGACCACGTTCTTGGAGATTGCAAGACCGAGGCCGCTGCCCGTGCGGCGGGTCGTGAAGTATGGATCGAAGACCCGGCCGATGTCGTCGGCGTGGATGCCGACGCCGCCGTCGCGAACCGTCAGCACGACGTGGCGGCCGCGCCGTTTCGACGCCAGCACGATGAGCGGCCGCTCGCCGGCGCCCCGACCCTCCACGGCGGCGCGCGCGTTGGTCAGCAGGTTCACGAGCACCGTGCGCACCCGATCGGCGTCGGTGGTCGTCTCGCCGCAGTCGGGATCGAGCTCGAGGGCGATCTCGGGCACGGTGGCCGCCGCCACCACTGCCTCCCGGGCGGAACGGCAGACCTCGTTCAAGGCGGTGGGCGCGCAGTCGAAGCGGATCGGACGGGCGAAGTCGAGCACCTCGTTGACGACGCGGTTGAGACGGTCGACCTCCTCGTCGATGTCGTGGGCGGCCTCGCGGGTGTCGGCGGCGGCGGCCCCCGGACGACTCAACTGGCGCAGCGCCCCCTTGATGATCATGAGCGGGTTGCGGATCTCGTGCGCGATGACGGTTGAGAGGCGGCCGAGGGCCGACAATCGCTCGCGCTGCGCCGCATCGCGCTGCGCGGCGGCCACCGACTCGGTCAGGGTGTTGTAGGTCGAGGCGACCAGCTGGGCGTCTTCGTCGTTCCACGCCGAATCGGCCAGCGCCACCTTGCGCGTCAGGTCGCCGGTGGCGGCAGCATCGCGCATGTGGGCCGTGATGGTCGCCAGCGGCCGCGCGACGCTGCTCGCAAGCGTATAGCTGAGCACCGCGGCCAGTGCCACGGTCGCCAGCGCCACGCCACCGAGGGCCGCGCGAATAGTGCCGAGCGTGCGCATGCGCTCGGTGCGCGAGCGCAGGACGATCGCGTGCGGCGCCACCCCGGCGGCGCCAGCCGCGCCGTCGTGTCGGGCCAGCGGACTGGCGAGCGCCGAGTAGTCTTCGCCGCCCAGGCGCAGCACGGCGGTCCGCGGTTCGTCGTTGAACCAGGCGGTGACCGCCGGCACTGCGGCAACCGGCAGCGACGAGGCACGCACGTCGCCCGCGAAGGCGAAGGCCACATCGGCGCCGGTCAGGCGGCGCAGTTCGTCGGCGCGTGGCGAATCGAGCAGAAAGCCCATCGTGAGCAACCCGAGCCGTTCGGGCCGATCGAGATCGATCGTGACCGGCACGGTGACCAGCTGCAAGACGCCGCTCGGATGCGGCCAGAAGGTGGCCCCGGGCCGCTCGCCCGGGGGCATCGCCGGCGGCGCGTCCGAGGCGGCCACGGCGTGCCCGGAGGCGCTGACCACCGCCAGGCGCTGGCCATCGCGATCGGCCACCATGACCAGGTCGGCCCCGGCCTGTTCGAGGTAGTCGCGCGCGATCGGTTCGACCGTCGGCGGATCGCGCGTCTCGAGGGCCGCCTTGAACTTCGGCAGGTCGGCAATGAGAGTGGCGGTGCGCGTCACGCCCTCGAAGAGGGTCGTGCTCTGCTGATCCACCAGCGTCACCGCCTCGCTCAAATCGCGCTGGAGCTCCGCCTCCGCCTGCGCGGTGAGCAGGGCGCTGACGAAATAGACGGCCGAACCGATCGAGGCCGTGGCCAGCAGCGTGCTGGCGAGGAAGATGCGGCTGCGCAGTGAGCCGAGGCCGGGGATCACGGCACCACCAGCTCGAGGTCGGCGACGGCGCCGGCGGTGACGGTGACACTGCGTTGCCCGCGGGCCTCGCCCTCGTACCAGCCGACAACCGTATAGGTGCCCGGCGGCACCTTCTCGATCCGGAAGCGGCCGTCGGCGTCGGTCACGCGGAAGTAGGGATGATTGAAGACGACCACAAACGCCGACATGTGCGAATGGATGTCGCAGAACACGCGCACCACGCCGGGCCGATCGAAGCGCACCGCTTTGCTCTTGCCGGCGGCGTAGCGGCCGAGATCGAAGCGCCGCGCGCGCGACAGCGAGAACACGTTGTGGTAGGTGGAGTCGCTGTTCGGAAAGTCCACCGTGGTGCCGGTCTGCACGGCCAGCAGGCGCGGGATGAAGGTCTCGTTGCGCTGGTCCATGACGGCGCGGCCCGGTTCCCGGTCGTCGAAGGCGCTGCGCGGGGCGACGTCGAGGTAGACCAGGCCGCGGCGCACGTCGGCGACACCGTGCGGGTGCCGGCCGCCGAGGTCGCCGACGCCCGGTCGCGCCTGCGGCAGGGCGGCCAGGCGCCGGATGTCGAGACGTCCGCGAATGGTGCCGGTCGGCTCCGTCTGGCCATCGCCCGCTGCCAGCGGCGTCAGGGACGCTGCCACGAGCGCCGCCGCCACGGCGGCGCCGAGCCACGCGCGGGCCGGCGTCAGAACCACACGCCCACCTGTGCGGCGACCAGCGTGTCCTGCCGGATGCGGCCGCCGAGCGGTCGGCGATTGTGCTGCGCGGCCACCTTCAGCCGCAGGTGGCGGAGCGGCGAGAAGGCGAGGCCGGATTCGACCCGCGTCACCGGCGCTTCCCACGGCTCCACGCCGGCGCCCGTGGCGATGTCGCCGAAGGCGAGCCGCTCGACTCTGAGACCGAGGTCCAGGCCGGGCAGCACACGGACGCGGCCCTCGAGCCAGCCGGCCATCGCCGTCACCTCGGGCGTTGCGGTCGTGCCGGAGAACGCCGGCAACGCCCAGCGGCTCGCCAGCACTTCACCTCGCGCCATCCAGCGCCCGGCGGAGACTTCGGCATCGACGCCGGCGGCGCGTTGCCGCAGGCGCGCAATCGACTGCCCGGGCCCGAGCGTGTCGGCGAGGGCACGCGTCAGATAGGCGCCTTGTGCTCCCGAGACGCCCAGCACGACGCCGGGGTGGAGCCGCACGGTCACGCGCGTCGAGACGGCGCGGCCGTCGTTGTCGTCGTCGAGACGCGGACTGCCGAGCGACCCGGCCGTGACCGCCCCGACCCATGCCACCCGCGCGTTGGCCACGCGCACCTGCAGACCGGTGTCCCAGGTGTCGGTGTTCACGAGCGGCAGGCCGCGGTCGGCGTCGGTGTTGCCGCGTGGAAACGACGACAGCCACCCGCGGCCGCGCATCCGCAGCAGGTCGGCGGAACTCGCCGGCACGGCGTCAGGGCGGAGTGACACCAGGTAGCCGTAGGCGAGCGGCCGTCCGACCAGCGGCGAGTCGCTGCCGTAGCCATTGCGGCCGAAGAGGCCGAATGCGGTGGGCACGCGACCGGCCTGCAGGTCGATCTCGCGCGACAGCCACGGACGCACGCGCACGTAGAGCGCCGCCATGCGGGCCTGCGAAAGGCCGTCGGTGCGCACCTGCGCCAGCAGTTCCACGTGGCGCAGCGGCCGCACCGAGACATCGAACACCAGCCGCAGGTTACGCAGCGGGTCGTAGGCGTAGGTCGCGTAGTTGAAGAAGCCCGGATCTTCGGAGCCGTAGGTCGCCGTCAGCTCGCCAGCGACCGTGACGCGGTCGGCGTTGCCGCCGCCGGCCGGAACGTCGGGCGGTTGCGCGGCCGCTGGACCGACCGTGAATACGAGCAGGAAGGTGCAGAGGGCACGCACGGGGAGGTAGCCGCATCGGCGGCGGGAAACGCGGTCATTATAATGCGCCCATGCAGCCCCCGGTGCCGGCGCGCCGCTCACCGCTGGTCGCGGCCGCCGTGCACCGACGGTGGCAGCGCTGGCGGCGTCGGCTGCGCTGTTGGCCGGCAGTGCCGCCGCCGATGACCGCGTGGTCCGCACGCTGACGCCGGCGAAGGGCCAGGCGCTGGCGATAGAGGTCACGGTCGGGAGTATCCGGGTCACGGGCGAGCCCGGGCGCACCGAGGTGCGCCTCGAGATTGCGCGTCAGGCGCCAAGCAGGGCAGCCCTGGCGCGCGTGCCGATCGCGCTGACAGACGACGCGGCCGGACCGCGCCTGTCGATCACGCAGCAGGCCGGCGGCGCCGATCCCGCCATTCGCACCGATGTCGTCGTGACCGCGCCCGCCGACGCGCGCCTCGACGCGCTCAGGATCGCTGCGGGCCGGCTCGGTGTCCCTACCGACGCAGCTTGCGCTGGGCGTCCTGGTAGCGCTTCGACGACTGCGGCACCTGCGCGTAGGCCGCCTGCGCGCGCGTGTTGTCGCGGAGCCGGCGTTCGTAAAGCTCGCCGAGCAGCCACCACGCGTCGTTCGGATTGTCGGGGTAGCGGTTGGCGAGGTCAGTCCACGCGCGGGCCGCCATCTCCCACTGGTCGTTGTCGGCGTAGCCGAGACCCAGACGGTGCAGCGCCAGCATCCCGTGCGGCGAGGTCTGAAACTGATCGGCGAGGGCCCGCAGCGTCAGGAAGCTCGCTGGCATGTCCTTGCCCACCGCCGGGTCACGTTCCTTGAGTCGGCGCCGTTCCTCGATCCCGATCTTCGCCTGGAGCGCACGCAGCGCCGTGTTGGTGCCGGGTGCCGACGCCGCGGCCCGCCCGTAGATCTCGCGCGCCGCCTCTTCGCGACTCGGCTGCCGCGATTTCATCGTGAGCTCGGCCAGCGTGAACTGGCTCTCGGCCAGGCGGCTGTCGCTGCCGAAGCGGTTCTCGAACTCGACGTGCGCGGCCATGGCGTCGTCGGCGCGGCCGGCGCGCGTGAGGGCGTCGGCGGCGAGGAACGCGGCATCGGACGCCACCGAGGTGGCGGGGAAGTCGGTGACGATGGCACGCAGGTCGGCCACGCCCTGATCGAGCAGGTTGTTGCTGAGCTTGGCACGGGCCACGTCCATCCGCTTGGCCGCTTCAGCCGCAAGATCCGGGGGCGGTGGCACCACGGTGGCCGCGCCCTTCACGGGCGGCTTCGCCGTGGCGCCTGGCGCGGTGCCGG
>JANNIB010000273.1:0-8578 GCA_031404695.1 Acidobacteriota bacterium | reverse complement strand
GATGCCCTTGGGGCCGTTGGTGAGGTTGAAGGGCTCGGAGAGGTTGTTGAGGAAGATGCGGATGATCTCGCCGAAGCCGAGCGTCACTATCGCGAGGCGAACTCGAAGGCCGTCTCGAGGGCGTCGGCGAGGGCGTCGGCGTTCTTCACCTTCGAGATGCCCACGCTGGAACCCAGGTTGGCCGGCTTCACGAAGAGCGGCAGCCCGAGCGCGAGCAGCCTGGCCGTGGCGGCCGCGGCGTCGCGCCTCCACTCGAAGTGCGTGAGCACCTCGTAGGGCGGCTGCGGCAGGCCGCGCGCGGCGAACAGCGCCTTCATGGCGGCCTTATCCATGCCGGCGGCCGAAGCCAGGACGCCGGAGCCCACGTAGGGCACGGCGCCCAGTTCCAGCAGGCCCTGCACCGTGCCGTCTTCTCCAAACGGCCCGTGCAGCACCGGAAAGACGACGTCGAGACCGAGCCCAGTGACCACCGCCCGTTCGGGTTCGCCCTCGCGCTCATCACCGCCCGGCCGGCGCTCGATGGTCACCAGCGTGTCTTCACTCGGGTGCGAGACCAGCAGCGTGTCGCGGCCGGCGCGCGGCACGCGCGCGGTCTGCACGCGCTGCTGCTCGATCACCTCCGAGGCCGAGAGGGCCGACGGCGCCTTGTCGGCCAGCACCCAGCGTCCGTCCTTCTCGATGCGGATCGGCACGGCTTCGTAGCGCCCGCGGTCCAGATGCTTGAAGATCGCGGCGGCCGAAGCGATCGAGACTTCGTGTTCGCCCGAACGGCCACCGTAGATGACGCCGACGCGCAGTTTCTTCACGCATGGATAATAGCAAGCAGCCGTCCATGTCTTTCAGCTTCTCCGTCACCCATACCGACGGCGCCGCGCGTGCCGGCGTCGTCACGACGCCGCACGGGACCATCGAGACGCCGATGTTCATGCCGGTCGGCACGCAGGGCGCGGTCAAGGCGATGACCGTCGGGATGCTCGAGGCGGCCGGCGCGCAGGTCATCCTCGGCAACACCTACCACCTGTGGCTGCGGCCGGGAGCCGAGCTCATCGCCCGCCGTGGCGGGCTGCACCGCTTCAACGGCTGGTCGCGTCCGATCCTCACCGACAGCGGCGGCTATCAGGTGTTCAGCCTGGCCGAGCGGCGCAAGCTCGACGAGCAGGGCGTGGAGTTCCGCTCGCACCTCGACGGCAGCCGCCATGTGCTGACGCCGGAGCGCGCGGTCGAGATCCAGGCCTGCCTGGGCTCCGACATCGCCATGGTGCTCGACGAGTGCCCGCCGCATCCTTCGCCGCGCGACGCCATCGCGACCTCGCTCGCGCTGACGACCCGCTGGGCGCGGCGTTGCCGCACGCGGCTCGAGGAACTGCAGAGCGGCGCCACCGTCGACGGCCTGGCGCCGACCAATCCCGGCCAGGTGCAGTTCGGCATCGTGCAGGGCGGCGTCTACACCGACCTTCGGCTCGAGAGCGCGGCGGCGCTGGCCGCGCTCGACTTCGCCGGCTATGCCATCGGCGGGCTCAGCGTGGGCGAGCCCAACGAAGTGATGTACGAGGTGGTCGGCGGGGTGGCGCCGCAGCTGCCGGCCCACAAGCCCCGCTATCTGATGGGCGTCGGCACGCCGGCCGACATCGTGGAGGCCGTGGACCGCGGCATCGACCTCTTCGACTGCGTGATGCCGACGCGCAACGCGCGCAACGGCCAGCTCTTCACCCGGCAGGGGCCGCTCAACATCAAGAACGCGCGGTTCGCCGAAGACGACCTGCCACCCGACCCCGACTGCCGCTGCTACACCTGCGCGCACTTCTCGCGCGCCTACCTGCGGCACCTTTACATGGCCGGTGAGATGACGGGCAGCATGCTCAACACCGTGCACAACGTCTCGTTCTACCTTGACACCATGCGGCGGATTCGTCAGGCTATCTCGCTTGGAACGTTCGCCGCGTTCAAGCACGATGTCCTGCGGCAACTGAGCCTCAAAGCCTTCACGTCATGAACGCCCTCCTGTCGTTTCCTCCAGAACTCGTCCTCGCCATGTCGGCGCCGCCCGGCCAGGGCACCAGTTCGCTCGTGCAGTTCATCCCGTTCGTCCTGGTGCTCGGGATCTTCTACTTCGTCATCCTCCTGCCGATGAAGCGCCGCCAGAAGAAGGTGGATGAGTTCCTCGGCGGCCTGAAGGTGGGCGACAAGGTGGTCACCACCGGCGGGCTCTACGGCACGGTGGCGCGGCTCGAAGAGCAGTCGGTGCACCTGCAGGTGGCGCCCAACGTCCGTCTGGAAGTGGCTCGCAGCGCGGTGGCCGGCTACCAGGGACAGCCGCCGGTCGCCGCCGAAAGCAATAGCTAGCCAGGGCTCTGCTGGCCGGCGTGCCTGGCACCGCGCATACACATATACATGGGTGGTCCGAGGCTGGGGTCGCGGAGCCGACCACTCGTTAGGGTATTCACCAGAAAAACTGTAAACACGCCGGTCCGAATTCGACTCGCCGCTCGGCACGGCGCATAATGGATAATTCACCTCCGGCCGGAGCCGGGGGCCGGGCCTGACGTGCGTCATGCGGGCCGGGCGACGGTCATCCGCGGCTCCTCCGCGGGACGGCGCGCAAGACGGGCGACTACTCAATCATGTCGAAGAATCTGCGTTGGAAACTGCTGACGGTCGTGGCGGTCGTCGGCCTGTCGATCTGGGCGTTCGTGCCCCCCGCCGAGAAGATCCGCCTCGGACTCGACCTCAAGGGCGGCGTGCACCTGGTGATGCGGGTGCAGACTGACGACGCGCTGCGCGTCGAGACCGAAGCGTCGGCCGACCGCCTGCGCGAGGCGCTGCGCACGCAGGCCATCGGCGTCACCGGTGTCACCGTCGCCAGCCCCTCGCAGTTCGGCGCCACCGGCGTGCCCACCGCGCAGGACGCGCAGTTCCGGCAGGCGCTGGTCGACATCGACCTGATGTACGACCGCTCGCAGTCGGGCGCCGACTACACCTTCCGCCTCAAACCGACCGTCGTCACGCAGCTGCGCGACGAGACGGTGAACCAGGCCCTGCAGACGATCGAGCGGCGCGTCAACGAACTCGGCGTCGCGGAGCCGGTGGTGGCGCGCCACAGTGCGGCCGACCAGATTCTCGTGCAGCTCCCGGGCGTGTCCGAGGTCAACCGCGCCAAGGAGATCATCCGCTCGACGGCGCTGCTCGAACTGAAGCTGGTCGAGCAAGGGCCGTTCGCGGACGAAGCCTCGGCGCGCCAGGCCTTCGCCAACAACCTGCCCCCCGACCTCCAGCTCCTGCCCGGCAACCTCGAGACCACGACCGGCGCCCCGCCGACCACCGGCTACTACGCCGTGCGCCGCGTCGCCGCGGTCACCGGACGCGACCTGCGCAACGCCCGCCCCAGCCTCGACGAGAACAACCGCCCGGCGGTCAGCTTCTCGCTGAACAACGAAGGCGCCACCAAGATGGGCAACTTCACGCAGGCGAACATCAACCGCCAGCTCGCCATCGTGCTCGACGGCCGCGTCTACTCGGCGCCGATGATCCAGGGGCGCATCGACGCCGAAGGCCGCATCACCGGCAACTTCACGCAGCAGGAAGCCGGCGACCTCGGCCTGGTGCTGCGCTCCGGCGCGCTGCCGGCCTCGCTCACCTATCTCGAGGAACGCACGGTGGGCCCGTCGCTGGGCGCCGAATCGGTGCGCTCCGGTGTCTTCGCCGCGGCCGGCGGCCTGGTCTTCGTGCTGCTCTTCATGCTGGTCTACTACAAGCTGGCCGGCTTCAACGCCTTCATCTCGATTTCGGTCAACCTCATCATGCTGCTCGGCCTGATGGCCTATGCCGGCGCGGTGATGACGCTGCCCGGCATCGCCGGCTTCATTCTCACCATCGGCATGGGCGTCGACTCGAACGTGCTGATCTTCGAGCGCATCAAGGAAGAGCTCCTCGGCGGCAAGAGCCCCAAGACCGCGGTGGCCGCCGGCTTCGACCGCGTCTTCTGGACCATCGTCGACACCCACGTCGCCTCGCTCATCGCCGCGGCGTTCCTCTTCCAGTTCGGCACCGGCCCGATCCGCGGCTTCGCCACCACGCTCACGATCGGCCTCCTCTCCAACGTGTTCACGGCGGTGTTCGTCTCGCGCGCCATGTTCGAAATGTTCCTCTCGCGCCGCGAACAGCCGGCCACCCTGAGCATCTGACCCCATGCGTATCTTCAACAACCCGAACTACGACTTCATCCGCTGGCGCTGGCACGCGCTGGCCGCCTCGGCCCTGGTGCTGGTGGCCGGCGTGGTCTTCATGATCGCCCGCGGCGGCATGCCGCTCGGCATCGACTTCACCGGCGGCACCATCGTGGTGGCGAAGTTCGAGCGGGCGGTGGAAGTCGACCGGGTGCGCACCGCGCTCGAAACCGCGGTGCCCGGTGAAAAGGTGATCCAGAGCTACGGCGATCCGGCCGACAACGCCGTGCTGATCCGCCTGCCGCAGCTGGCGCAGGAAGAGGGCACCAGCCTCGAGAAGGACGCCCGCGCCGTCGTCGACGCGCTCGGCGCGGCCGGCTTGCCGAAATTCGAGCTCCTGTCGCAGGAAATCGTCGGGCCGGTCATCGGTCGCGAACTGCAGTTGAAGGGCATCTACGCGACGCTGGCCTCGATTGTCGGCATCGCCATCTACATCGCCTTCCGCTTCCGGCCGGCCTTCGCCATCGGCGCCATCGTGGCGACGCTGCACGACGTGCTCGTCACGCTGGTCTTCCTGGCGTTCTTCGGCTACGACCTGTCGCTGAACATCGTGGCCGCGCTGCTGACCATCACCGGCTACTCGGTCAACGACACCATTGTCATCTTCGACCGCGTGCGCGAGAACATGCGCACGATGCGGCGTGACCCGCTCGAGAAGATCGTCAACACGGCGGTCAACCAGACGCTCGGCCGCACCATCATCACCGCCGGCACGACCTTCCTGTCGGTGCTGTCGCTGTTCGTCTTCGGCGGGGAAGTGCTGCACGGGTTCGCCTTCACGATGCTGGTCGGCATCATCAGCGGCACCTACTCGACGGTGTTCATCGCCGCCGCCATCGCCATCATCCTCGGCAACCGCCAGGCTGCCGGTGCCGGTGCGGTCGTGGCTGGCGGCGGTGCGGTGAAGGTCAAAGCCGCAACGGCGCGCCGGTCGTAAACCGAACCACCTCGTGAATCTGCTGACCGCCGCGGTCCTCGGCGTCGTCCAGGGTTTGACCGAGTTCCTGCCGGTCTCCTCGACGGCCCATCTGCTGCTGGCGGAGCGCTTCCTCGGGTTCGATGACCCGGGCGGCGTGTTCACGGTCATGATTCAGCTCGGCGCCATCCTCGCGGTGGTCTGGCTCTATCGCGAGAAAGTCTGGTCGGTCGTCTCGGGGCTGCCCCACAGCGCCGCCTCGCGCCGGTTTGCGTTGCTCGTGGTGGCCGGCGTGGCGCCGGCGCTCCTCGCCGGCGCGCTCTTCTCGGGCTACGTGAAGCAGGTGCTCTACTACAGCCCGATCGTGATCGGGGCGGCCTTCCTGGCCGGCGGACTCGTGATGCTGGCGGTGGAGCGGTGGCGGCCTGCGCCGGCCGTCCACGAGATCGACACCATGCCGATCGGGCGCGCCCTCGGCATCGGCTGCTGCCAGGTGCTGGCGCTGGTCCCCGGTGTCTCCCGTTCCGGCGCCACCATCGTCGGCGGCATGGCGCTGGGCCTCGAGCGCACGACGGCGGCGGAGTTCTCGTTCTTCCTCTCGATACCGGTCATGTCGGCGGCCTTCGCGCACGACCTCGTCGAAGTGCGGCATGTGCTGTCTGCCGACCGGGCCCTCGAGATCGCGATCGGCTTCGTGATGTCGTTCGTCGCCGCGCTGGTCGTGGTGCGGCCGTTTCTCCGCTTCGTGGGTCGATCCGGCTTTGCACCGTTCGCCTGGTACCGGATCATCGCCGGCGCAGCGCTGCTGACGGCCGCGGGCGCGGGCTGGCTGTGATGACCTGGCTGCGGCGCAGTTTCATCACCGGGTTTTTCGTGACCGTGCCGCTCATCGTGAGCGTCGCGGCGCTCGTCTGGGCCTTCCGCGTCGTCGATGACTTCGCAACGCCGGTCGTCACCCGCATCCTCGGCCGCACCGTGCCCGGCCTCGGCGTCCTCATCATGGGCGCCTTCGTGCTCGGCGTCGGCGCCGTGGCCACCAACGTCATCGGCAAGCGGCTGCTCCAGCAGGCCGAGGCGTGGCTGCTGCGCGTGCCGGTCTTCAAAACCGTCTACGCCCCGATCCGGCAGCTGCTGGCCGCCTTCTCGCCCGACAACGATGCCGGGTTCAAGCGCGTGGTGCTGGTGGACGACCCGTCGCGGGGCCTGATTCTGGGTTTTCTCACCCGCGAGTTCACGCTCGATCAAGGCAAGGGCCCCGAGGCCTTTGTGGCTGTCTACGTCCCGACCAATCACCTCTATCTGGGAGACATCGTGGCCTTTCCCAGCAGTCGCGTGCACTACCCGGACCTGTCCGTCGAGGACGGGATCCGGATCTTCCTGACCGGCGGTATGGCCCTGCCGCCCGAACTTCGCAGCGGACCTGGGCCCGGGCGAGTGTAGGATCGTCCGCTGCAACAGCAAGACGCGAGGAGCCGAGAGCACACGTTATGACGAACGGGATGCGGATCATGAGAGACGGACGATGGCAGGCCGCGCTGGCGGCACTGGCGCTGATCGTGGCGATGGCCGGCCCGCTGGCGGGCGTGGCGCTGGCCGCCGGACAGCCGGAAGCGGCGGGTGCGGCCGCGCCCGCCACCGAACATCGCCCCGGTGGTGAAGTGAACATCCAGTTGCCCGATCTGAACACGGGCGACTTCCTCGGCATGACCGGCCACAACATCCTGCTGACAGGACTCGTGGTCTGCGTGCTCGGCCTGCTCTTCGGCGCCTGGACCTACAACGCCGTCAAGAACCTGCCGGTGCACAAGTCGATGTCCGACGTCTCGGAGCTCATCTACGAGACCTGCAAGGCCTACCTGATCCAGCAGGGCAAGTTCCTGCTCATCCTCGAGCTGTTCATCGGCACCGTCATGGTGGCGTATTTCTGGCTGATCGGCCTCGAGGCCTACAAGATCGCGATCGTGCTGATCTTCAGCCTGATCGGCATCGGCGGCAGTTACGGCGTCGCCTGGTACGGCATCCGCATCAACACGCTGGCCAACTCGCGCACCGCCTTTGCCAGCCTGCGCGGCCACGCCTTCCCGGTGTGCGACATCCCGCTGCGTTCGGGCATGAGCGTGGGCATGATGCTCATCTCGGTCGAGCTGCTCTTCATGCTCGCCATCCTGCTCTTCATTCCCGGCGAATACGCCGGTGTCTGCTTCCTCGGCTTCGCCATCGGCGAGTCGCTCGGCGCCGCGGCGCTGCGCATCGCCGGCGGCATCTTCACCAAGATCGCCGACATCGGCAGCGACCTGATGAAGGTGGTCTTCAAGATCAAGGAGGACGACGCCAGAAACCCCGGCGTCATCGCCGACTGCACCGGCGACAACGCCGGCGACTCGGTGGGCCCGACCGCCGACGGCTTCGAAACCTACGGCGTCACCGGCGTGGCGCTCATCTCCTTCATCATGCTGGCGGTGAGCGATCCGGCGGTGCAGGTGCAGCTCCTGGTCTGGATCTTCATGATGCGCGTGATCATGGTACTGGCCTCGGCCGGCTCCTATCTCGTGAACAACGCGATTGCCACCAGCAAGTACGCCGGCGTGGCGAAGATGGACTTCGAGGCACCGCTCACCATGCTGGTGTGGATGACCTCGATCGTGTCGGTGGTGCTCACCTACGCGCTGTCCTACCTGCTGATTCCCGACCTGGCTGGCAACACGTCGCTGTGGTGGCAGCTCTCGACGGTGATCACGTGCGGCACGCTGGCCGGCGCCATCATCCCCGAGTTCGTGAAGGTGTTCACCTCGACCAACTCGGCGCACGTGCGCGAGGTGGTGACCTCGTCGCGCGAAGGCGGCGCGTCGCTGAACATTCTGTCTGGGCTGGTCGCCGGCAACTTCAGCGGCTACTGGCTGGGCCTCACCATCATGGGTCTGATGGCGATTGCCTACTACTTCTCGATGATGGGCCTGGGCGGCCTGATGCTGGCGCCGGCCGTGTTCGCCTTCGGCCTGGTGGCGTTCGGCTTCCTCGGCATGGGTCCGGTGACCATCGCGGTCGACTCGTATGGCCCGGTCACCGACAACGCGCAATCGGTCTATGAACTCTCGCAGATCGAGGAGATCCCGGGGATCGAGGCGCAGGTCCAGAAAGACTACGGTTTCAAGGTCAACTTCCACGTGGCCAAGGAGCTGCTCGAGGAGAACGACGGCGCCGGCAACACCTTCAAGGCCACCGCCAAGCCGGTGCTCATCGGCACCGCCGTCGTCGGCGCCACCACGATGATCTTCGCCATCATCATGGCCCTCACCCAGGGGCTCGCCGACCAGTCGGCGATCGCCAAGCTGTCGATCCTGCACCCGCCCTTCCTGCTCGGGCTCATCACCGGCGGCGCCGTGATCTACTGGTTCACCGGCGCCTCGATGCAGGCCGTCACCACCGGCGCCTATCGCGC
>JANNIB010000272.1:0-5213 GCA_031404695.1 Acidobacteriota bacterium | reverse complement strand
GCGGCGCGGCCTCGCCGCGCGGGTACGGGATCACGCTCACCTTCCCGGGCGGCAGGGCGTAGCGGGCGATGGCTTCGTCAGCCACGAACCGGCTGGGACTGAGGACGGCGTCGGCCTCGGTGATCGAATACGCCTCGAGCGCCGCCGCGGCCGCATAGTCGACCACGGTCGTGTCCCAGGCGTTGGCGGCGAAGATGCGCTCCGAGGGCGAATGCAGGTGCACCACGCACGGGGGCCGGCGCGCCGGGCCGAGGTTGAGCGATCGGCGCAGCTGCAGGTAGTAGAGCGGGGCCTCCCACTCCTGCGCCTCGATCACGTCGATGCCGTGCCGCTCGATGAGCTGTTCGGCCAGCAGCGCCGCCTGCCAGGAGAACGCCTGCGAGGGATAGGTCGAGGCCAGCAGCGCCGACGGCACCTGCGCGTCGTGGGCTCGGCCCGGGAGGGCCGACGGGTCGGGCCCCTCGTCGTCGAGCGCGACGCGGTGCACGACGAGCCGGCCATCCACCAGTGACTCCTGCGCCAGCGGCGCGCCCTCCCACCGGTGCGCGATCACGTGGACGGTCTCACCCGCTTTCGCCATCGCCGCGGTGATGTGTCGCACGTACGTGCCGATGCCACCGGGCGGGTAGGCTGCCGGCGGATACTCACGGCACATGAACAGGTGAGTCACTCTTCCTCGGCAGGATATCTTGTCATGTCTGCTGAGCTTGCGGAGCGGGAAATACGGAATTTACCGGCCCCTGTCATGGATTGCGTGGCACCGCCGCGCACGAGTGTGTGCAGCCGTGCATTCAGGTCTCGGCAGCCCGGCGGCGGGCGCCCCTTGACTCTGGCGGCTCGAGGCGCATAATCCGCCTTTCGGCGTCCGTCGTCGTCGGCCCTGGAGGTTCCACATGAAGACCGTCCAGCAGGTTCTGCACGCCAAGTCCGGTCCCGTCCTCTCTGTCTCCCCCGACGCCACCGTCTACGACGCACTCGCGCTCATGGCCCGCTACGATATCGGCGCGCTGGTGGTGCTCGACGGCGATCGGCTCTGCGGGATGTTCTCGGAGCGCGACTACGCGCGCAAGGTGGTCCTGCTCGGACGGTCGTCGCGCACGATGCCGGTGGCCGAGATCATGACGCGAGACGTCGTGACGGTGACGCCCTGCCGCACGGTGGACGACTGCATGGCGGTGATGACCGACCACCACATCCGCCACCTGCCGGTGCTCGAGGACGATCAGGTCGTCGGCCTGGTGTCGATCGGGGATGTGGTGAAGGCGCAGCTCGACGAGCAGCGCTTCGTCATCGAACAGCTCGAACACTACATCGCGACCTAGTCACCCCTGGCGGCGCAGGCGCAGCAACCGCAGGCCGTTCAGCGTGACGGCCAGCGTGGCGCCGGTGTCGGCCACGACGGCCAGCCACAGCGGCGCCGAGCCGAGCAGCGCCGACACCAGGAACGCCAGCTTGGTCACGAGCGAGATGCCGACGTTCTGCCGGATCACGGCGACCGCATACGCGGCCTGGCGGCCGAAGAGCGACAAGGCATCGGCGTCATCGGCGCCGGCGACGATGACCACGTCGGCGGCCTCGAGCGCGGCATCATCGTCCTCGTCGGACGCCACCCGCACGCCGACCGCCGCGAAGGCCTCGCGCGTGTGGTGCGTGGTGGCGGCCGCGCGTTCGAGCGGCGCGCCGCCCTTCACCACCACGCCGCGGGTCGCCAGTGCCGTGACGGCAGCCACCACCGTGACCGGCGTCGAGATGACCAGGGCACACGGGCACGCCATCACCAGGAACACGAGCGCGCGGTAGAACCAGCCGGCCCACTGGCCGTCCAGCAGCGGCGGCACGACGGCGACCACCACGGCTGCGAGGGTCACCGCCGGCGTGTAGATGGTGGCGAAGCGTTCGATCCAGCGCTCCACCGGCGCCGACTGCTGGCTGCTGTCGGCGGAGACGACGCCGCGGCGCGCCACCGAGGCCAGCGCGTCGCGGGCGCGTTCGAGACTCCACGCTTCGAGGCGGTGCGCCACGGCGAAGAGGAACGCCACGGCCGCGGCTTCGGCCCACTGGCCGATGGCGGCGGCGCCCGCCGCCGACAGGCACACCAGCACGTGCATGTCGAGACGCAGATGACGCAGCGCCGCCAGCGCCCGCGGCCACATGCGCCACAGACCGACGACGACCGCTGCCGCATAGAAGGGCACCGCCCACGCGGCGTGCGCGTGGCCGATGGCATTGGCGTCGGCGTGGCCGAAGAGCGCCTCGGTCCAGCTGTCGGCCGCGGCGCCGTCCACGATCCAGCCGGCCGCGAGCAGGCCGCCGCTGAGCAGCACGTCGGTGGCCCGCGACGGCGGACGCGGCGCCGGCGCTCGGCGGTCATCCACCGAGGGCATCGCTTCCACCGCCAGTCCGGTCCGCGCGATGGCCTCGCGCAGGCGCGCCTCGGAGGTCTGCGCCGGGTCGATGGTGAGGTCCACGCGGGCATGCACGAGGTCGAAGGCCACGGCGACCACGCCGGCGTCGGTCTCCACCGCGCTTCTGACCAGGGCCACTTCGTCGGCGCAGTCCATCGCCGGCACGCGCAGGCGCACTTCACGCAGCGTGGTGGCAGGACGGGGGATGGGCGCGGACATGGCGATCGGTGGACGTCGAGCGGCAGGTGTGGCCACACATTATGGCGTGCGGCCGGGCGGTCGGGTGCACAGGTCCGATGCCGGACCGCGCGCCCCGGTTACTCCTGCGCCGTCGGTGCCGCGCGTTCGGCGGCCACCGCGGCATGCGACCGCCGCGGCTCGGCGCCGCCTTCCACGGTGCGGCGGGCCGGGTCCACCAGCACCGCCGACGCGTAGCCGTAGCGCACTTCGCCCTTGCGGCCGATCTTCTGGAAACGATGCCCGCGCCGCTGCAGGTCGGCCACGACGGCGCCGGGGAAGCGATCTTCGATCTCGAGACGCGCCGCCTGTTCGAGCGGGTCGGCGGGATCGCGTCCCGGCAGGAAGCGCGGCGCTTCAATCGCCTGCTGGGCGCCGAGCCCGCCGTCGACGACGCCGGTGATGACGTTGTAGACGGTGAGCGGAATCCACGCATTGCCGGCGCAACCGACGGCGAGTTTCGGCACCAGCCCGGTGGCCGTTTCGGTGAAGACGAGCGTCGGCACGGTGCCGGTGGTCGAGCGCATGAGCGGCACCAGGCTGCCGTAGGCGCCCGGCGTCGTGCGGGTGCTGCGCAGGTGATTGTTGTAGAGGAAGCCGAGCCCCTTCGACACGTAGAAGGTGCCGCCCCACGTGCTCAGCGTCTGCGTGACGGCGATGAGGTTGCCGTCGGCATCGCCCACCGCAAAGGCGGTGGTGCCGCGGCCGATGCGCGTCGCCGGCGGCGTGAACGGGCCGTCGTCGACTGCCTGCCGCTCGAGCATGGAGGCGCGCGCCGGATCGATCTTGCGGAACAGCCGCGCCGCGTGATCGGGACGCAGGTGCTCGTCGAACTCGACCGGCCAGCGTTCCGGATCGGCCACCCGCCGCAGCGGATCGCGGACCTTCCACGCCTCGATCACATGATGCCAGTAGTCGGCGTCGGTGGTCGTGCGGGCGCCGGCCCGCGGCGTGTAGTGCCCGAGCACGTGGAGCGACTCGAGGAGCTGGATGCCGGTGGCCACCGGCGGCCCGGCCGAGAAGAGCGCGTGGCCGCGGTAGCGGCCCTCGACCGGCGCCCGTTCCATGGCGCGGTACTGCGCCAGGTCGGCGTAGGTGATGATCCCGCCCTCCGCTTCCATGTCGGCCGCGATCCGCTTGGCAATCGCGCCGCGGTAGAACGTGTCGGCGCCGTCGCGGGCGACGGCGCGCAGCGTCTCGGCGTAGTCCTTGTTCACGAAGCGGTCGCCGGGCTTCGGCACCTGTCCGCCGGGCAGGAAGATCTTCGCCGCCTCGGGATGTTTCTCGAGGAAATGGCGGCCCTCGCTGATGCTGGTCGGCAGCGCCTCGTCGAGGATGAAGCCGTCGTCGGCCAGCGCGATGGCCGGCTCGATGAGCGAGGCCCAGCTCACGCGGCCGCTGCCGTAGTGGCGATAGAGATGGTCGAGCCCGGCCACCACGCCCGGGATGTTGGCGGCGCCGGGTCCATCGGCGACGAGGCGGCCGTCGCGGACGATGGCGGGGTTGTCCATCGTGGCGTGGCTGGGCGTCTGGTCCTTGTATTCGACCACCGTCGGCTTCGCCATGCCCGCAAGGAACAGCACCGCCGTGCCGTCGCCGCCGAGGCCCGACGCTTCCGGCTCGACGACGCCGAGCGCGAACGACACGGCGATCATCGCGTCGACGATGTTGCCGCCACGTTCGAAGGCGCGCCGGCCGGCTTCCGAGGCGAGCGGATGTCCCGACACGATGACGGCGCCGCGCGAGGTCACGACCGGCTTGATGAGGGGCTGCTCGGCCACCAGCGCGTCGAGCACCGTCTCGAGCGCCTGCTGGTTCTTCGCGGCATCGGCACGCGGCCGGTACTTGTCGCGCAGCGCCACCCATTCAGGCGCCGACGGCCCGCTGGCGTAGTAGAGACGGCGCAGCGTCTCCCACGTGCGGTCGAACATCGCCAGCCACGCCCGCGGCTGCGCCAGCGCGGTCGTGAGTTCGCCACCGGTGTCGTCCACCGGCAGCGGCGCGGGAACCCGCCACAGGCGGAAGGCGGCGGCGCTTGAAACCAGCGGCGGCGCCACCGTGTCGTCGCGTAGCGGGTTGCCGTTGTAGGTGGGCTCGGGTTCGGGCAACCCGGCCACCAGCAGCAGCGTGCGGCCATCGGGCGACCAGGCCGGCGCCCCGGCCCGGCGCGACACCAGTTGCGGCGGCGCCACCGGCTTGGGCCGCGCCCGCGGCGGCGTCGCGCCTTCGGTCTGCGGCAGGTCCACCGTGGCCATCCACACCGCGCCCACGCCGCCCCGCACCGCGTGATACGCCAGGCGGGTGCTGTCGGGCGCCCACGCGAGATGGCTTTCGGCGCCGGTCGCCCGCGCGACCCGCGTCACACGAGGCGGCTCGGGCGCCGTGTCGGTCCGCGCGCGCTCGGCACGCCTGCCGAGCGGCACCGGCGTCGCGTCGGCCTCGGGCAGCGGCATCACCCACACGTCCACGTCGTCGTCGTTGCTGCGGTCGGAGACAAACGCCACCAGCGCGCCGTCGGGCGAGACCCGCGGATAGGTCTCGCTGTCGGCGGTCGCCGTCAGCGCCACCGGC
>JANNIB010000271.1:0-2751 GCA_031404695.1 Acidobacteriota bacterium | reverse complement strand
GAAGCGTTCATCACCAGTGACCGCAAGATCACCACGATGGCGATTGACGACCTGCGCATTCGCCTCTTCGGCGACGCGGCGGTCGCAACCGGGCGCACGCGAGCAAGCGGCACCTACCGAGGCAGTGCCGGCTCGGCGGTACTTCGGTTCACCGACGTGTTCGTGCGTGTCGGCACCCGGTGGCAGGTTGTGGCATCACAGGGCACAATCGTGCCCCCGTGACGACCGGCCGTCTAACCAGGCGTTGGAGCCGACGCCCGTCGGCCGCGTGCGCGGCCGGCGGGTTCCCGCGCTCGATGGTATCCTCCCTCGCGCGGCGCGGCTCAACGCCGTTCCGTTAGACCGACAACAAACGATCAGTCTTCAGGCATGTGGGCACGAGCGATCGTCGTGCCGGGGTTCATCACGGCGCGCCGTCCCGATCATCGGGGCGATTCAACACGCCAGCCCCTCAGTGACTCGGCGTACCGGGTCCACCTCCCCGTGGGCTCGCCCGAGCGTTTCCGCAGGGCCCTCAGTTCCGGCCGGCTCCGTGCCGTGCATTCAGCAGGCGGGCCCCTCGCGCGCCGGTGATCGGCTGAGGCGCGATTGCCACACCGAGGCGCCGGTCGCGCGATTGCTGCCGGTGATCGTGTGACACGACCGGCGGTCTAATACTACTTTGTCACCTTCGGAGCGGGGCGTTGCGGCGGAAGCTGTCGAGCATGCCGAGTAGTCGCCGATTGTGGATGACGTAGAGCAGGCCGAAGATCTCGCGGACCCAGCCGCGCACGACGGGCAGCGTGGGCCGCGGGGTGTCGAGGCCGCGTCGACCGCGCTCGATCTGCAGGAAGGTGAAGGCCACGGCCGTGAGCACGACGTGGTGCGTCCACCCGCGGTAGGTGCGGCCCTCGAAGTGGTCGAGCCCGAGGTCGCTCTTGAGTTCGCGATACTGCTGTTCGATCGGCCAGCGACTGCGCGCGAGCGTCACCAGGTCGTGCAGCGTCGCCGTCGGCGGCAGGGGCAGCAGGGAGTACTTGTGCACCTCGGCGGGCGAGCGTTCGCAGAGCAACCAGCGATCGCCGCGCCCCTCGACCGGCCGGACGCGGAGCGCGCAGAAGCGGGCGGCGGTCGGCTGCGCCGGATCCGCGCCCCACGTCACGGTCTTCCAGGCGTCCGTCGGTGCCGACGCCGCCAGATCCGCGGCACTGAGCGGGCCGCCATCCACGTCGACCACGGTGAAGACCAGGTTCCCGCGAATCGCCACGCCATACGAGAGACCGAGGCGCTCCAGGCCTTCGCGAAACGCCGCGTTGCGCCCGTAGTCGGCATCGACCACGACGCCCGTGATCGTGAAGCCGGCCTTCAGAATCGCGCGCACCTGGGCCAACGCGATCTTCCATTTCTCGCGAAAGACGACGGCGTCCGGTAGCCCCACGGCCGCCCGCCGATCCGCGTCGTCCGTCCACGACGTGGGCAGATACAGATCGAAGGCGAGGGGCCACGTGCGGTCGTCGGCGATCAGCGCACTCGAGACCGCGACTTGGCAGTTGCCGACCTTGCCGAGGGCCCCGCAGTACTGGCGCTGCACGCCCACCGACTGCGTGCCCTGCTTGGGGAAGCCGGTGTCGTCGATCGCAAGAATGCCGGCGCGCACGGGCACGACCGCGCGCAGCTGCGTCCACACGCGCTCGGCGTCCCAGGGCGAGTCCGTGATGAAGTGCTGCAGGGCCTGGTACTGGCCGGGATCACTCAACCGGCCATGCATCGCCTGCATCGACTTCCGCTCGCTGTCGTTGAGCAGGCCGTCAAGGTAGCGACTCGCCGCCTCGCGTTGCGGGCGGCGACTGAAGCACGCGCTGAAGCCGTCGAGGAACCGGCCGAGGCGCTGCAACAGCGCCCGTGCCGGCGTCGTCGTCACCCGCGCAGCGTATCGAACCGCGCGCGCGAGTACAAGCAGAATCCGTCAGCTCACGCCCAACCAAAGTGACAAGGTAGTGCTAGGCACGGACGTGTCGGTGGTGCTGATGTCCATAACGACCTCGAGGATTCTCCACCTGGCCCGCGATGCCGCCGGCCAGTCGGACCTGATCATCGCGCGGGCCTACGCGGCCGGCGGTGGCACCTCCCGAGCAATCGCCCAGATGAAGCCGGTGAGTTCACGGGCGACGGCGGTGGCGACCTTCGGTGTCGCCTTGCCGCGTGCCACGAGCTTGCGAAAGCGGGACGTCAGGCGGAGCTGCGCTTTCCACGCGATGTCGCAGACCGTCTTCGGCAACGCTTCTTGCCGATACAGCATCTGTCGGCCGATCCTCGGAACGCCCTGATACGCCCACGCGGCTTCGGCGAGCAGACGGCGCGCGTGCGGATTGCCGGCCTTCGTGATCCCGCCGCGCCGGACGCTCGGCCCGCTCGAGTACTCCGAGGGCACGAGCCCGAGAAACGCCATGAGCTGCCGCGGGTGATCGAACCGGCGTATGTCGCCGACTTCGGCGACGAGGCCGACGGCCGTCACGAACGAGACGCCACGAAGGGCCTGCAACGCGTCGACCACCGGGGCCCACCGCCACGCCGGGGTCAGCTGTCGGAGTTGGTCGGTGAGGCGTTCGACGCGGCGTTCGGTTTCGTCGATCGTATCGCGGTACTCCTGCAGCGTGATGTGTTGTGGGGCGAGGGGGAAACTGAGATCGGCGAGCCAGCGACGATAGGGTTGGGTCCATCCGGCGCGTCCCGGATAGCGGCGACCCTGGCGGAGCAAGAACGCCTTCAGCC
>JANNIB010000270.1:0-7069 GCA_031404695.1 Acidobacteriota bacterium | reverse complement strand
CTCCGCACAAGACCGTCAGACCATCACCGCGCATCTGGCGCCCATCAGCAGGAAGGTCGATCTGCTGCTCTTCACGCAGACCATCGGCGGCAGCGAGAGCGGACTCATCGCAAAGCAGGTGGCCGACGAGGTCGCGTCGCTGCACGAGAAGATCGCGGTGGTTGACAAGAGCTTCGTGCTCGATACGGACGACCGCGCCAAGTACGGCGTGGACAAGGCCCCGGCGCTGGTCGTGCTCGGTGACGGCGCTGACACGCGCATCCGCTTCTACGGCGCCAACACCGGCTACGAGTTCGTGTCGCTGGTGGAAGCGGTGCTGCTCGCAGGCACCGGTAATCTGGAACTCGAACCCGAATCGGTGGCGGCACTGGCCGCCGTCGACACGCCGATGCGCATCCAGGTGTTCTCGACCCCCACTTGACCGCATTGTCCCAGGGCGGTCGTCCTGGCGCACAAGATGGCCTACGCGAATCCGAACATCACGGCTGATGCCGTCGACGCGCAGGAGTTCATGGACCTCTCGCGCCGCTACCGCATCACCGGCGTGCCCAAGACCATCGTGAACGACGCCATCGAGATCCTCGGCGGGCTGCCGGAGGCCGACTTCGTCGAAGCCGTGTTGCAGAAGCCCGACGCGGCCACGTCGTAGATCCCCCGTTTCGGAGGCGTTTCATGCGCGTCGTCACCACGCTCGTCCTGCTGCTCGCTCTCGCCTTCGCCGTCAGCTCGCGGGCGCAGGCCGGCAAGAAGGTCTACATCTCGGTCGATCTCGAGGGCATCAGCGGCATCAACGGCGACGACCAGACGTCGGCCGGCCAGCCCGAATACGCGCGCGGCCGCAAGCTCATGGCCGAAGACGCCAATGCCGCCATCCGCGGCGCCTTCGCCGGCGGCGCCACCGACGTGCTCGTCAACGACTCGCACGGCAGCCAGCGCAACCTGCTGCCCGAAGATCTCGATCCGCGGGCCCGGCTCATCAGCCACAGCTTCAAGCGCCACGGCATGATGGAAGGCCTCGATGAGACGTTCGACAGCGTGCTCTTCATCGGCTATCACGCCCGGGCGAGCGCCCCGCGGGGCCTGTTCGCGCACACCGGATCGGGCGTGGTGCGGGACGTGCAGTTGAACGGCGTGGCGGTGGGTGAGGGCGGCATCAACGCGGCGATGGCTGCCTGGTACGGCGTGGCCGTCGCGCTCGTCACCGGCGATGACACGGCGATCGACGAGGTCAAGGCGATCGTGCCCGGCGTCAAGGGCGTGGTCGTGAAGCGCGCGATCAATACCCGCGCCGTGGAGATGCTGCCGCTGGCCGAAGCGCGGCGGCTCATCGAAGCCGGCGCGAAGGAGGCGGTAGCGGCGGCGAAGAAGCCCGCGCCCGTCCGCACCGGCCCCTACCGCGTATCGATGCAGTTCCGGGACGTCACGATTCCCGAGGTGATGAGCGCGTTCCAGGAGATGGCGCGTCCGGCGCCCGACACGCTCGCCTTCCAGCGCGACGCCATGCCCGAGGCCTATCGCCTCATCCGCGTCCTCTACCGCTACGTCAACACGAGCTAGTCTGGCTCTACCCCTGCTGGCAGGTTCTGCGACTAGTCACCCCGGAGCCAGAATAGGGACAGTCCCCGGTTGGCGAGCCCGCTTGGCTAGCGATTGCCGAGGGCGGCACGGGCACGTTCTTCGGCGCCAGGATGCGTCGAGATCCAGCCGGGCAGATCGCTCTTGCCCCCCTGTTTCTGCTCGAGCCGCGTGAGGAAGCGCGCGAAGTGCCCGCGGTCGATGCCCGCGCGGTCGAGCAGCGCGAAGCCGAACACGTCCGCCTCCACCTCGAAGGCGCGTGAGTAGCGCGCGTTCATCAGGAACGTCGGCACCGCCGCCACGGCATACGAAGTCGCCGAGACGACGTCGCCGAGCACGGCCGCGACCAGCACGCCGGCCGCCGACGTCTGCAGCACGTGCCGGAGCGTATGCCGCTCGTGCACGTGGCCGATTTCGTGCGCCAGCACCGACACGATCTCGTCGTCGTGCTGCGCCTCGGCCACCAGTTCGTCGAGCAGCACGATGGTGCCGCCGGGCAGCGCGAAGGCGTTCGGCCCCACGGCCGGACTGGCGCGAAACAGCAGCTGGATACCGCCGCCTTGATCCGCAGGCGCCGCCACCTGCGTGAAACGCGCGGTCAGTTGCTGCTGCCGCTCGGCGCTGAGCGTCGTGTCGTCGAGGGCCACGCGGTCGAGCGTGCGCAGCGCCTGCTCGCCCATGCCGCGTTCCATCGATGGACTGATGCGCCGCGCCACGATGTTGGCCGCCGCCGGCACGCCGTAGACGATCGCCGCCCACAGCGCGCCGACGACGATGACCGCGGCGATGACCGCCGGCGCCCAACGAATCTCGGCTTCATTGACCCAGCGCTCCATGCGCGCCGGCGCACCGGCCGGCACCGGCAACTCGAAGTCCGCCGGCACCATGCAGCTCGCCCCGTTGGGCAGGTCGAGACGGCGGGCCAGCGACCCGAGCCGTGGTTCGAGCGACACCGCCGAGAGCGCAAACGCCGTCGACAGCTCCTCGCCGTCGATGTGCAGGAGCCCATCCGCCACCCGCACTCGCACCGCGCGCGCGGCCGACGTGCGTCCATCGTGATACGTCGCGGCGACGCCCGTCATAGGCCGAAGTCGAGATCCATCGCGTCGGTCAGCTCGGCGCCGGTGGCTGCCGTCTCGAGGCCGCCGGCGAGCGTCGCGCTCACGAGCGGGCCGCCGGGCAGCAGCGTGAGCGCTTCGGCGCGGTAGCGCGCCATCCGGACCCGCGCCCACGGCACGAACAGTCCCAGCGTGCAGATGATGAACAGGATGTTGGTGAAGTAGAGCCAGATCATCGGCCCGGCGCGCAGGCGGCTGTCGAAGCGATGCTGCTCGAGGAGCGTGTGGTTCCACACGAGGTTCTCGAACGCCGTCCGCACCGCCACCACCGTCACCCCGATGCCGGCGTAGAGGAACGCCACGCCGATGAGCACGCTCGGCCCCGGCATCGACTCCGGATCGAGCGGTCCGCTCCCCATCCGGAAGATCGCGCCAAGGAAACTCACGGCCGCCACGGCGAACCAGAGGAGCAGCACGACGGCCGCCACGATGTAGATGCGGTAGATCCGTCCGGTCGGCAGCTCGAGCCCGAAGAGCGATCGTCCGTAGCGGCTGTCGCCGACGAAGAACTCGCGTTGCCGCTTGGTCACGTAGGGATAGGTGAGCCCGAGCGTGAGCGGCACGGTGAGCGGCCACAGCAGGAACACCCGGTAAGCATCGCTGTCGAGTCCGTCGAAGCCGAAGCGGATGCCGCGATACGACGAGTTGGCGGCGCGGAAGCGGAACGAGCGCACGACGATGATCGGCGCCAGCACCGCGATCGGCAGGTACAAGGCGCTGGCCGCCAGCGGCGCGACCTGGTTGAGGAAGGCCAGCACGCCCACCACCGCATAGGCGATGAGGCGTCCCTTGAGGATGGCGATCGGTGAGGCGTGATAGCCGAAGGCCTGGGCATCGAGCCACGTGTGCCCGTAGAAATAGCGGAGACGCCGCACCTTGGCCCACGCCGAGTAGATGCCGAGCGTGACGACGCTCAGCAGCAGGTTCACGATCCAGATGCGGAAGTACTCGCTGCCGCTGCCGGTGAACCGGAACGGCCGCGGACTGAGGTCCACCGGCGGAGGGGTAGGAGGCGGCGAGGGAAGGGCGGGTGGCACGTCCGCGGGCCTCTCATCGGCCGGGAGGGGCGGACGACCATCGGCGGGCGGCAGGGGTGGCACCGGCGGAACGTCGTCCGGCGGCTGGTTCATCGTAGAGGCAGTGTACGCGAGAGCGTCGAGCGCCCGAACTCACGCCACGTGCCGTCTTTCTGCCGCACGCGGTCCACGACGCTCATCTCGCGGTCTGACACGAGGCGGTAGGTGGTCTCGCCCACCTCGGTCTCGGAGGTGCCCCAGGTGGCCACGAGCGTCGAGGCGTCGGCCGTCGCTTCGATGGGTCGGGCCTGGCCGGACGAGTCGAACCAGGTGGCGCGGACGCGGCCATCGGGCCTGACGTCGTAGTAGGCGTGCCCTTCGAAGTGCTGCGTCTTCGGCGGCGGGCCGATGTGGCTGGCAAACGTCAGGCGCACGAAGCGTCCGCCGAGCACCGGCGCCCATTGCATCTCGACGGTCGACGCCTGGCCCAGGATGGTGCCGGTGCCGGTCCAGGTCCCGGCGAGCCGCGCCAACAGCGCCGTGGCCGCGGCGCGATCTGGCACGGCCGGCGCCTGGGGCGTCGTGAAGCTCGAGAGCAGCAGGGCGGCGGCAAGATGTCGCATCGTGGATCCTCCAGACAGATAGTCGTCGCGTGGCGCCGGTTTCGACGGCGGGGGAGGAATCAGGGCCGGACCGGCCGCCAGGCGCCGTCCACGAGCTCGAAGTGCGTGGGCTCGGAGGGCTCGCCCGGCAGCGTGATGGTCGCCGTCGTGTCGTTGCCTGCGAACCGCGGCTGGATGCGCACGATCGGGGTGACGCTGGCCCACGCCCACGCGTCGTCGATGCTGGCAAACGCCGACAGGCGCTTGAGCGTGAACCAGGTGGGCGGCGGCAGGTTGATGTCGCGCCGGAGCGCGCGCGCCATCGCCTCGCCGGGCGCCAGCCACTCGAGGGCGGTCATCTCGCCGTTGTCGTGACTCGCGTCCTGCCCCTCGGGCATGCGCGCCAGCAGGAAGCGCGTGTCGAAGCGGCGGATCTCGAGCTCGGGCGTGACCCAGTGCGCGAAGGGCATCACGGCGTCGAGCGCGACGGTCAGGCCGAGGGGGGCGAGATGCGCGACCAGTGACGTCTGCGGCGGCAGCGAGGCGCGCACGACGGCGGCGGTCGCCGCGTCCACCATCCGGCCGTCCTGGCGCGCCAGCAGCAGGCCGGCTTCCTCGAGCAGCTCACGGATCGCGGCCACGCGGTAACGCGCTTCCTCGTCGGCGCCAAGGTCCGCACAGCGGCCCAGGGTATCGAGACCGGCGCAGGCGCTGGCCGGTTCGGCGGTGTCGGTGTCGTCGAGACGGCCGCCCGGGAACACATGGGCGCCGGCCATGAACGCCACGGAGTCATTGCGCCGCACCAGCAGCACCTCGAACGGGTGGGTGGCCGCCGGCCGCAGCACGATCACGGTAGCGGCGGGCCGGAGCGGCGCAATTTCTGCCATGGGGACTGTCCCTATTCTGGCTGCAACGAGAATGGGGACAGTCCCCTGTATCAGGATCGAACACGTCGTGCGCGATCGAGCACGGCGACGGCTTCGACGTGCGGCGTGTGAGGAAACATGTCCACCGGGCGCACCGAGGTCACGCGGTAGCCCGCGGCGACGATGGCGGGCAGTTCCTCGGCCAGCGCCGCCGGGTTGCACGAGACGTAGACCACCCGCGGCGGACTCAGCCGCGTGAAGACCGCGTCGATGACCGCCGGCGCGCAGCCCTGACGCGGCGGATCGAGCACCACGGCATCCACCGCCTGCCGCTCCAGATCGCGGATGGCGTGTTCGGTGCGCGCGTGGATGAGCCGCACGCGGCGCGGATCGAGCCGGTTCACGTCGAGGTTGCGCTCGGCATCCGACACCGCGCGCGCGTTCTCCTCCACCGCCGTCACGCGGTGTCCTCGCGCGGCCAGCGGCAACGTGAAGAGACCACTGCCGGAATAGAGATCCAGCACGTGGCCGGCACGCGGATCGATCGCCTCCAGCACCAGATCGACAAGCGCCGCGGCGGCCGTGGGATTGGTCTGGAAGAACGCCGTCGGCGACACCAGGAACGTTGGCCCGAGGCTCGTCTCGCGCACGTGCGCGTGGCCGTCGAGGCGCAGCGTCTCGCGGCCGACCATGTAGGGCGAGGGCGTCTCGTGGATATTGAGGAAGAAGCCGTCGGGTCGATCGTCGCTCGCCAGCAGCGCACGCACCGGCTTCTTCAGCTCGCCGGCGTTGCGCGTGACCACCAGCATCGCGACGGCGTCGCGTTCATCGGCGCTCGTGCGCACGATCAGGTAGCGCAGCACGCCGCCCAGGTCCGCTCCCGCCGCGGTGACCCGCGACTTCACGAGTTCGTCGCGCAGGCGGAACGCGATGCGGTTGGCGCGCACGCCGTGCACCGGACATTCCTCGACCGGCACGATCTCGCGTCCGCCGGCGGCGTAGTGCCCCATCACGAGCCCGCGCCCGTCGCGGCCGGCGCGCCCGAAGACGAACGCCGCCTTGTGGCGGAAGTGCCACGGCATGCCGTCGTCGCCAACCGGCATCGGCACGACGGCGTCCACCGCCGGCAGATCGCGAACGCGCTGACGCAGTAGCCGGTCGACCTCGTCGCGCTTGTGCGCGAGTTGATCGGCATAGGCGACGTGCTGCCACTGGCATCCGCCGCAGCGGCCGGCATGCCGGCAGCGGGGCGTGACCGCCGGGGCCGACACGCGCCTACTTCACGCCGAGGAGCTCGACTTCGAAGACGAGCCCGGCGTTGGGCGGGATGTCGGCGCCGGCGCCGCGCGCGCCGTAGCCCATGCTCGACGGAATGGTGAGGACGCGCGTGCCGCCCACCTTCATGCCGGCCACGCCTTCATCCCAGCCGGCAATCACGTCGCCTTTGCCGAGCTGGAACTCGAAAGGCTGTCCGCGATCCTTCGAGCTGTCGAACTTCTTCCCGCGCGTCTCGGGCGCCGACGGATCGTAGAGCCAGCCGGTGTAGTGCACCGAGACCATCATGCCGGGCCGGGCCTCGGCGCCGCTGCCGGCGGTGCGATCGTTCTTGCCCAGGGCACTCACGTCGGCCGGCGCCTGGGCCGGGGCGCTGCCGGTCTCGGCCGGCGCAGGGCCGCCACACGCGGCGGTGACGAGTGACATGGCGAGAACGGCGGCAGCGGATCGAAGCATGTCGAGCATCTTCCTGCTTCTCGCGGTCGTGGTCAACGCGCGGTCTCGCGGAGCGCCCGCCGCATCTCTTTCGCAATCCACGGCGCTTCGCTGGCCGAGAGCATCGGCGAGGCCGAGGCGTTGATCATCGAGAAGCCGGTGGACTTGCCGACGTAGACGGC
>JANNIB010000269.1:0-2056 GCA_031404695.1 Acidobacteriota bacterium | reverse complement strand
GCTCTTCAACTACTGCCAGGGCGCCGAGCACAAGAAGGGCGGCGACGCCAACTGCACGGTCAACTTCAAGTACGGCATGAAGCGCGACTTCAACGCCTGGCTGGCCAGTCTCGGCGACAAGGCGCCCGTGAAGTCGCTGACGGAGCTGCGCCAATGGAACCTCGCGCATGCGAAGGCCGATGCGATGCGCTTCGGGCAGTCGCGGCTCGACATCTCGGACGAGATGGATGTCGAAAAAGACAAGGCGCGAAACGCCGCCGACGTCGCCAAAGACGCGCGCCTCAGCCGCACTCAGGGCATCGACGCGGTGCTGGCGACGCACAAGCTCGACGCCATCCTGACGCCGGCCGGTTCCGGCGCGAACCTGGCGTCGCGGGCCGGCTATCCGATCATCGCCGTGCCCTTCGGCATGGTGCCGAACGCCCCCACTCCGGCGTTTCCTCCGGGGTTCACGGCCAGGCCCGCGCCGTACGGCGTGACTTTCACCGGCGCCTCGTGCAGCGAGCCCACGCTCATCACCATCGCCTACGCCTTCGAGCAGGCCAGCCGCAAGCGGGTGCCGCCGCCCGACCTGCCGTAGGCGATTCGGCCGGAGACGACGTGATGCGACGACTGATTCCCGCGCTCATGGCGCTCGCCGCCGCGGCGACGCTCACCGCCCAGACACCGCCACAGAAGCCGCAGGACGCCGCCGAACAGGCACTCCGTGCGGCTGTGGCGAAGGCGCCGCAGATCCCACTCGAGGCCACCGCCATCACCGTGGCCGGTGTCGAGATGGGCATGGTGTCGTGGGTGACGTCGGCGCCCGACGGCACGGTGTATCTGCTGCAGCGCGGCGACAAGGCCGAGCCGGTCATCGCCATCGACCGGGCCGGCAAGGTCGTGCGCTCGTGGGGCCGAGGTCGCTACGTGATGCCGCACGCGATCCGCGTCGACCCGCAGGGCAATGTCTGGACCACCGATGCCGCCAGCTCGCATGTCATCAAGTACTCGCCGACCGGCGAGGTGCTGCTCGACATCGCCGTCGGCGGCCAGCCGACGCCGTGCCGGAACAATTTCTGCGGCACCACCGACATCGCGTTTGCGGCGAATGGGCATCTTTTCATCGCCGACGGCTACGCCAACGCGCGCGTGCTCGAGTACACGGCAGACGGAAAGAAGGTGCGTGAGTGGGGCGCGCCGGGCACGGGACCAGGGCAGTTCAACCTGCCGCATTCGATCCAGATCGATCGCGCCGGGGTCGTCTACGTGGCGGATCGCGAGAACGGGCGCGTGCAGCGCTTCGACCTGGCCGGCGCGTTCCTGGGCCAGTGGCCCGGTTACGGCAAGACGTTTGGCCTCGAGGCTGACGGCGACTTCATGTGGCTGGCGACGCAGCCGCGCCAGCAGCCGAATCTCTCGCCTGGCTGGCTGCTCAAGGTGGCGACGTCGACCGGAGCAATTGCCGGCTGGGTGCCCTCAGCCGGCAATCACGGCATGGACGTGATGGCCAACGGCGAGCTGCTGCTCGGGCCCGGTCCGAATCTGGTGCCACAGTGGTACCGGCGGGTGCGGTAGCGCTCAGGCCTTGCGGCTCTCGAGAATGGCGCGGATGAGTTCTTCGGGCACGTCGCTCGGCAGCCGGTTCGATTCAGCGCACGCGGCTTTGCCGGCATCCACGGTGAGCTTGTACTGCGACAGGTAACGGCGGCACGGCGGGCACTTCGACATGTGCACCTCGAACGACGAACGTTCGTCCGGCGCCAGCTCTCCGTCGAGATAGCGCAGGATGAACTCGAAGCACTCTCGGCATTTCATCGCGCCACTCCCGGGGTGTCGAGGGCAGGACGTCCGAAGCGCTCGTCGAGCAGGGCACGCAGCGCCTGCCTGGCGCGATGGAGGCGGATTTTCACGGCGTTTTCGCTGGTGCTCAACATGGCCGCCACCTCGGACGTGCTCAGTTCTTCGATGTCGCGCAGCAGCAAAACGGTACGGTAGGTGTCGGGCAGCTTGTCGATCTGTGCGCGGACGAACGCCCGCGTCTCCGAGCGCTCGAGCGCCACATCGGCGCCGTCGG
>JANNIB010000268.1:0-24111 GCA_031404695.1 Acidobacteriota bacterium | reverse complement strand
GGGTCACCAACGCCTTCAATCTGCTCGACAACATGGACGGGCTGTCGGCGGGCATCGGCTTCATCGCCGCCGGCTTCCGGTGCTACTTCTTCCTGGTCGACGGCAACCTCGAGGGGGCGCTGCTGGCCGCCACGCTGTGCGGCGCGCTGGCCGGCTTCCTGCTCTTCAACTTCCAGCCGGCCTCGATCTTCATGGGCGACACCGGCAGCCTCTTCATCGGCATGCTGGTCGGCGGCCTCAATGTCATCGGTCCCTACGCCTACAGCCGCGGCACCGTGGCCGTGCTGATGCTGCCGGTGCTGGTGCTGCTGGTGCCGATCTTCGACACCTTGTTCGTCACCGTCGCGCGCACGCTGGCCGGGCGGTCGATCGCGCAAGGGGGCCGCGATCACACCTCACATCGCCTGGTCTCGCTCGGGATGTCGGAACGTGGCGCCGTACTGGCGCTGTGGAGCATGGCGTTCGGGTCGGGCGTGGTGGCGGTCCTGTCGTACCGGCACGGGCTGCCCTACACCGCCACCCTCGTCGGTCTGCTGGTGGCGGGCGTCGCCGTGCTGGGCGTGAAGCTCGGGCTGCAGCGTGTCTACCCGCATTCGGGCGATGCCGGCGTCATCAGCGTGGTCGCCGACTTCCGCTACAAGAAGCAGGTCGCCACCGTGGCGATCGATGCGGCGCTGGTGGCGCTGGCCTACTACTCGGCCTACCTGCTGCGCTTCGAGGGCTCGCTCCAGGCGGAGCTGCCGGTGTTCTCGAGTTCGCTGCTCATCATCCTCGTCACCCACGTGGTGATGCTCGGCGGGTTCGGCATCTATCAGGACTCGTGGCGCCATTCCGGCATCCGCGATCTGATCAAGCTCACCGCCGCCACCACCGCCGGCACGGCGCTGGCGATGCTGGTCGTGCTGCTGGTGTTCCGCTTCGAGGGCTACTCGCGGGCGGTCTTCGCCATCCACTGGCTGCTGACGACCACCTTCCTTTGCGGCAGCAGGGTGATGTTCCGCGCGCTCGGGGAACTCTTCCTCACCGCCGAAAGCGACGGCCCGCGCACGGTCATCTACGGCGCCGGCGCCGGTGGCGTGATGGTGCTGCGGGAGGCGCGATCGAACGGCGAGCTCGACTGGAAGATCGTCGGCTTCATCGATGACGATCGGGGCAAGTTCCGCACCAGCGTCCAGGGCGTGCCGGTACTTGGCAGCCTCGAGCAGGTGGCGCCGCTGCTGACCTCCGGTCAGGTGGCGCAGGTCGTCGTCTCGACGTCCGCGGTCGAGCCGGAACGCCTCGACGCGCTGATTCGGTTGTGCGCCGATGCCGGCGTGCGGACACTCGTGGCCTCCCTCCAGTTCCACGATGCGCCCGGGTTCGGCGGGCCGCCCCGATAAACACGCCGTGTCGGGGCCGCCAGCTTGTCGGCGATGCGGGCGGAATGGTACGCTGGATCGGTTGAGCCGGGCACGCATGGCCTGGCAGGGACCTGAGGAGAGCCAGTGGAACTGCTGCAGCGGATTGCCGACAAACGGGCGCGGATTGGCGTCATCGGACTCGGATATGTCGGGTTGCCCCTGGCCGTGGAGTTCGCCCGCGCCGGTTTCCACGTGGTGGGCTACGACGTCGACACCACCAAGACCACGACCCTCAACGGCGGCGTGAGCTACATCCCCGACGTGCCCACGGCGCACGTGGCCGAGGTCGTCGCAAGGGGCACCTTCCGTGCCACCACCGACCCGAGTGAACTGGCCGACGTGGATGTCATCGACATCTGCGTGCCGACGCCGCTGCGCAAGACCAAAGACCCCGACCTTTCGTACGTCGTGCAGGCCGTCGAGGCGACGGCGAAGGTCCTGAAGAAGGGCCAGCTCGTCATCCTCGAGTCGACGACCTATCCGGGCACGACCGACGAAGTGGTGCAGCCGGCGCTCGAAGCCGGCGGCCTCGAAGCCGGCACCGACTTCTACCTGGCGTTTTCGCCCGAGCGCGTCGATCCCGGCAATCCGTCGTACTCCACCAAGAACATCCCGAAGGTCGTCGGCGGCATGAACGAGGCCAGCACGCGGGCCGCGGCGGCTCTCTACGGCAGCATCATCGACACCATCGTGCCGGTCAGCTCGACTCGCGTCGCGGAGATGGTCAAGCTGCTCGAGAACACCTTCCGCGCCGTCAACATCGGCCTGGTGAACGAGCTGGCGCTGATGTGCGGCCGCATGGGCATCAACGTGTGGGAAGTCATCGACGCGGCCAAAACCAAGCCGTTCGGCTTCATGCCGTTCTACCCGGGCCCGGGCCTGGGCGGCCACTGCATCCCGATCGATCCGTTCTACCTGTCGTGGTAGGCCAAGCAGAGCGGCTTCGAGGCGCGGTTCATCGAGCTGGCCGGCCAGGTCAACGGCGCGATGCCCGAATACGTGGTGACGCGCGTGGCCGAGGCCCTCAACTCGGCGAAGAAGCCTGTCAACGGCTCCTACGTGCACGTCGTCGGCGTCGCCTACAAGCGTGATGTCGATGACATGCGCGAATCACCGGCGCTCGACGTCATCGAGCTGCTGAAGCGCCGCGGCGCCAGGGTGTCGTACACCGATCCCTACGTGCCGGTGCTGCAGCACGGCCCGGTGGACCTGTCGTCGATCACGCTCGAGGCGGCGCTCGGCGCCGGCTGCGACTGCGCGGTCATCGTGACCGACCATCGGATCTTCGACTACCCGTCGATTGCCGCGCGCTTCCCGCTGGTGGTCGACACCCGCAACGCCCTCAAGGGCCTGCGCTCGCCGAACGTCTTCCCCCTCTAGACCCAGACCCGCATCGACCATGGCCAAGACCGCGCTCATCACCGGCATCACCGGACAGGACGGCTCGTACCTGGCGGAGCTCCTGCTCTCGAAGGGCTACAAGGTCGTCGGCGCCATCCGGCGGCTGAGCGCGCCCAATCACTGGCGCATCGCCCACCTGCAGGAGCAGATCACCCTGCGGCCGGCCGACCTGCTCGACCAGCTGTCGCTCATCAAGGTGATCGAAGAAGCGGAGCCCGACGAGGTCTACAACCTGGCGGCGATGTCGTTCGTGCCGGCCTCGTGGGATCAGCCGATGCTCACCGGCGAGTTCAACGCCCAGGGCGTGACGCGGGTGCTCGAAGCCATCCGCCAGGTCAACCCGAAGATCCGGTTCTACCAGGCCTCGTCGAGCGAGATGTACGGCAAGGTGCGCGAGGTGCCGCAAACCGAGCTGACGCCGTTCTATCCGCGCAGCCCCTACGGCGTCTCCAAGGTGTTCGGCCACTACATCACGGTCAACTATCGCGAGAGCTACGGGCTGTTCGCCTGTTCGGGCATCCTCTTCAACCATGAATCGCCGCGCCGCGGCCTGGAATTCGTGACCCGCAAGGTCACCGACGGGGTGGCGCGGATCAAGTGCGGCCTCGCCGACGCGCTCCATCTCGGCAACCTCGACGCCAAGCGCGACTGGGGCTTCTCGGGCGACTACGTGCGCGCGATGTGGCTGATGATGCAGCAGGATCAGGCTGAGGACTACGTGGTGGCGACCGGCGAGACCCACACCGTGCAGCGGCTGGTGGAACTGGCCTTCAGCCACGTCGGGCTCGACTGGAAGCAGTACGTGAAGGTCGATCAGCGCTTCATCCGCCCGGCCGAGGTAGATCTGCTCATCGGTGATCCCACGCGCGCCAAGCAGGAACTCGGCTGGACGCCGGAAGTCCCCTTCGAGCAGCTGATCGCGATGATGGTGGATGCCGACGTGGCGCGCCACACGGAACGCCCGGGCGTGGTGCTGGGCTGAGCCCCGCGCTGCCCGTGAACGCCATGCCGGCCACGCCGTCCGCGCCCGTTCCGCTGCTCGACCTGCAGGCCCAGTATCGCCCGCTGCGCGAGGCGCTGCTGGCGGCGGTGACGCGCGTCTGCGACAGCCAGCGCTGTATCCTCGGCGACGAAGTGGTCGCCCTCGAGCAGGAGCTTGCGGCCTACCTCGGCGTCGGCCACGCGCTTGGCGTCTCGTCGGGCACCGATGCCCTGGTGGCGGCGCTGATGGCCCTCGAGATCGGCGCCGGGGATGAGGTCATCACGCCGACCTTCTCGTTCTTCGCCTCGGCCGGTTCGGTCGTGCGCGTCGGCGCCCGGCCGGTGTTCGTGGATATCGATCCCCGCACCTACAACCTCGACGTGGCTGCGGTGGCGCGCGCCATTACGCCGCGCACGAAGGCCATCATGCCGGTGCACCTCTACGGGCAGGCGGCCGATATGGCCGCACTCATGGCGGTGGCCTCCGCGCACGGGCTGGCGGTCATCGAAGACGCCGCGCAGGCCATCGGCGCCCGCGACGGCGGCACCGCCGTGGGCGGGTTCGGCGCCGTCGGCTGCTTCTCGTTCTATCCGACCAAGAACCTCGGCGCCTTCGGCGACGGCGGTCTCGTGACCACCAACGACGCCGCGCTGGCCGAGCGCTTGCGGCTGCTGCGCGATCACGGCCAGCATCCGAAGTACCACCACGCGCTGGTCGGCGGGAACTTCCGCCTCGATGCCATCCAGGGGGCGGTGTTGCGGGTGAAGCTGCCGCACCTGGCGGCGTGGACCGACGGCCGCCGCAAGAACGCCGCGCGCTACCGCGCACTCTTTGCCGTGGCCGGCCTCGACGACCTGGTGACGCTGCCGTACGAGCGGGAGGGCGTGCACCACATCTACAACCAGTTCGTGGTGCAGGTGGACAACCGTGACCGCGTGCGCGAGCAGCTCACCTCGCGCGGCATCGGCACCGAGATCTACTACCCGGTGCCGTTCCATCGGCAGGCCTGTTTCGCAAGTCTCGGCCATCCGCTCGACGGCTTCCCGGAAGCCGATCGCGCCGCCGCGCGCGTGCTGGCGCTGCCGGTGTACGCCGAACTCGCCGACCACCAGCTCCAACAGGTGGTCACGGCCATCGGCGCCGCCGTCCGTTAGCGCAGCGTCACGCCGCTCGTCATTACGCCGAGCAGGCGGCCGTCGACGGCGGGTCGCCACGGCGGCACGACCTGCATGCGCACGTGGTCGCGCCGGCCGCAGCCCGTGAGGGGCGTCGTGACGAGGTGCCAGTCGTGGTCTGCCAGCGTCAGTCGCGTCACCTGGCGGCAGGCCTCGAGGCGCAGCTCCTGCGGGAACGGCGCCAGCGATCGCACCTCGAGCCTCAGCGTGGAGGCGCCCGCCGGCACCGGCCAGGCGGCCTCATCGGCGGTCCACCGGATGGCGTCGGTCTCCGACACGCGCTCTTCGTCGTACAGGCCCATCGGGCTGTCGCCCAGCAGGCGTCCCGGGTCTGCCCACGCGTATTCGTAGGCGAGGTGGAAGGCGAACGCCGCGGCCAACAGACCGGACAGCGCCCGAGCGGTGCGCGGCGGCCAGCGCGCGAGACCGGCCGTCGAGCCGGCCACCAGGCCCAGTCCCACGAAGCACAGCAGCCGCAGGGCATGGACGTAGAAGACCTCCTGCACCAGGCCGTAAAGCGCAATCGCCAGCAGCGAGCCGCAGGCGCCGAGCAGCACGGCCCGGCGGTCGGCGGCCAGCGCCGGCGAGTGCATCGCCCGCCAGGTGGTCCAGCCGGCCACCGCGAAGAGCGCCAGCAGGATCAGCAGGCCCACGGCGCCGGTGCCGGCCAGAGTCTGCATGTAGAGGCTGTGCGCGCTCGAGGCATCGGGGACGCGGTGCGGAGAGGTCTCGTAGGGCCCGCCCGGCGACTCGAAATAGCGGTGATAGCGGTAGGCGAACGACTCGTGTCCGCCGCCGAGCACCGGATGCAGCTGCCACAGCATCACCCCGGCGCGCTGGTAGGGCAGACGATCGCCGCTCGCGATCGACGACAGCCGGGTGGCGTAGTCGGCGAGCGTCGGCGCGCCATCGCCGGCCGGCGATGCCGGCACGCGCGATGCCACCGCCACTGCCAGGCCCGCGACGACCACGGCCGCCGCCAGTGCCGGCCACAGACGCGGCCGTGTGGCCGCGGCGCGCCCAGCGGCGCCGGAGGTGATCGCGCGCGCGGCCAGCGCCGTCCAGAGGGTGACTGCCACCCCCGTGATCCAGCCGCCCCGCTGGTAGCCCAGCACCAGCGCCAGCAGCATCAGCGCCACGAAGGCCGCCAGGCGTGCCCGGCGGGTGGGGACGGCCGCGCGTCCTTCGAGCAGCACCAGGCCGTAGGGAAGCGCGTAGGCGACGTACTGGGTGAACCAGCCGGGATTGCCGGCCGTGGACTGCATGGTGCCGGGGCGGACGAAGACGCCGACCGTGCCGCGCAGGGCGTCGAGGTTGACCAGGTGCGCGAGCTCGAGCAGACCGAGTGCCACCGACACGGTCGTGCCGGCGACCAGCGCCCGGGCGAAGAGGCGGGCGTGGCTGCTCGATCGGCGGGCCTCGCGCCAGACAATCAGCATCAGCGCAACCGCTTCGGCCGTCAGCGCTGCAGACGTGATCGGGAACTCGCGCCGCCCTTCGCCGTGTCCCGCCCACGCCACCGGCAGGTCGGTCCAGTGTGCGAGCGCCGTGTCCTGCAGGGCCGCGACGTACTCGCGCCAGATGCTGACCAGCGGCAGCGACGACAGACTGGCCAGCGCCGCGACCGCAAACAGCACCGCCAGCAGCAGCAGCGGCTCGCGCCCGACCGCCTGCCGCGTCGATGTCCAGCCAGGCCGCTCACGCAGCGCGTAGGTCAGTTCGACCACCAGCACCAGGGCGGCGAGCCAGGCGCCGGGTCCCGTGCTGGTGCGATGAATCAGCAAGGGCAACGCCGCGAGCAGGCCGCCCAGGGCCCACACGGGCCGCCACCACGTCAGCGCTGCCAGCGCGCACGCCGAGGCCGTCAGCACCGGCAGCGACGCGGTCATGGACGGCTCCGCCGGACGGAGTGCGGCGGCGGGGGCGACACGCCCCGCGTCATGGTCGCCTGGCGACGATCGCGTAATCGCGGTGGGTGAAGAACAACCCGTTCAGCCGTTCGACGTTGCGATCGAGCACGTCGAGCAGGGGCGGCAGAGCAGGATCCGAGGCGGCGGCGCGGGCGGCGGCGGGCAGGTGCTCGAGTTTGCCGGCCTCGGGATAGGGCGAACGCCACTGGACGGCGACCTCGGTGAAGCCGGCGGCCATCACCAGGAATTTGAGGGTGTCGGGATGCACCGGCCGCACATGCGTGAGGTCGCGCACGTAGCTGTCGAAGAAGGCGCTCCAGCAGGCCGGGTTGATGGTCTCGAGCACGATCGCCGCGCCCGGGCGCAGCGCCTGCGCCGCGGCGGCGAGCACCCGCAGCAGGTAGTCGGGCTGCAGGTGCTCGACCACCTGCGAGGCGATGAGGCCGCCGACGCTGCCCGGGGCGGCGCTGGCGAGGAACGACAAGGCGTCGGTTTCCGTGACCTCGAAGCCCCTGGCCCGGCAGCGCTCGACCATCTCGTGGTTGAGATCCACGCCGCGGGCGCCGATGCCGGCCCCGCGCAGCAGATCGAGGAACTCGCCGCGGCCGCAGCCGACGTCCACGACGTCAAGGGCGCCGGCGAAGATCGGCAGGTAGTCGGCCATGCGCTGGCGGATCTCGCTTTCACTGCCGCGGAAGAGATCTTCGAAGCCGGCGTACTGCTGGCTTTGCAGGCGATCGCCGGCCAGCATCTGCTGGTGCGTATCGGCGCCGGCCGGCGGCGCCGGGGCGGCCGCCGCCGGCAGGCCGCGCGCGATCTCGCGGCTGAGCGCCAGCGAGGTCTGCTGCAGGATCGTCACGGCCGTCGCCAGATCGCCCAGCCGCAGGTCGTAGCGCTGGTCGCGGCCGAGCAGCGACTCGTAGCGCTTCAGCATCTCGTCCGAGAGGCCGCTCAGCGCTGCCGCGAGCCCGCGCGAGATGTCCTCGAGCCGGCCGAACGCGACCTGCGCGTCTTCGGCGGCGCGCCGCGCCAGTCCGGCGAACTCGTAGTCCTTGGTGTCGGCGTAGGGCGTGAGCGTCTGCAGGTAGACGACCAGCATCGACTGGAAGTGCGCGGCGTCTTCGATCTGCCGGCGCACGAGCCCGATCGTGGCGGCGACGGCGTCGGTCACGGCGCGCTCGCGCGGCACGCCGCGGTTCACGTGATCGACCAGCGTCGAGTTGAACTGCTGCTGGGCGGCCAGCGCCGGCTGCATCGTGCGCCAGATGAAGGCGGCCAGGCGGCCGCGCCAGCCGCCGCCACCGGGCGCATGCCCCAGCAGTTCCCAACGCTCGTTGAGCGGCGTGACCTGACGTTCGTCGGGCCCGGGCGGCGGATGCGGCAGCTCGCCGAGCTTCTGCACGGCCTGGTCGACGGCCGTGAGGGCGGCGTTGTAGCGGGCGTCGGCGGCCTCGCGGTCGCGCTTGAGGCGCGCCAGGTCGTCTTCCGACACCGTGCGCACGACCGCCTCAGACACTAGCGGCCCACCATGCCGTCGATCGGGCTGCTGGCCGAGGCGTAGAGACGCTTCGGGATGCGCCCGGCGAGCCAGGCGAGGCGCCCGGCAATCACGGCGTGTTTCATCGCCGCCGCCATCGCGATCGGATCGCGCGCCCCGGCTACGGCCGTGTTGAGCAGCACCGCATCGGCGCCCAGTTCCATGGCGATGGCCGCATCCGAGGCCGTGCCCACCCCGGCATCGATGATGACCGGCACGCGCGTCTGTTCCTTGATGATGCGCAGGTTGGTCAGGTTCTGGATGCCCAGCCCGGAGCCAATCGGGGCGCCGGCCGGCATCACCGCCACCGCACCGGCATCCTCGAGCTTGCGGCAGACGATCGGATCGTCGTTGGTGTAGGGCAGCACCACGAACCCGTCCTTCACCAGTTCTTTCGTCGCTTCGACCAGCGCGGCGGTGTCGGGGAAGAGCGTGGCCTCGTCGCCGATCACCTCGAGCTTGACCCAGTGCGACAGCCCCGCCTCGCGGCCCAGGTGCGCCGTGCGCACGGCGTCGGCCGCGGTGTAGCAGCCGGCGGTGTTGGGCAGCAGCGTGATGGCCGCGGTGTCGATGAAGTCGAGCAACGATGCCGAGCGCCGCGTGATATCCACGCGCCGCACCGCCACGGTCACCATCTCGGTGCCGCCGGCCCGGTGCGCGCCCTGCATGATCTCGTGCGACGGGTACTTGCCGGTGCCCAGAATGAGCCGCGAGCTGAAGCTGCGGCCGGCGATGACGAGCGGGTCGGGGGCATCCAGAGCCGTCATCGACGGTGCTCCGGCGCGCCGCCGCCCACGAAGTTGACGATTTCCATCGAGTCTCCCGCCTGCACGATCGTCGTCTCGAAGGTCGCGCGCTTCAGCACGACGAGGTTCAACTCGACCGCCACGCGACGCGCGTCGATCTTCAGGCTCGCCAGGAGCGCGGCCACGGAGATCGGGCCGGCCAGGTCGAAGGGGTCGCCGTTCAGTTGGATGGTCACGAGCGCGGACGCGTACGTTCGGGAGCGTACTCAGCGCTTGGAAGGCAAGTCAAGGCGCGCGGGGGAGGGGTCGGACCCCTCCCCCGGCGGGTCGGGCGGGCGGGCTACTCGCGTTCGATCTTCGTGGCGACGAGCGTCGAGCCCTGCAGCTCGCCCTCGACCTCGACCTTCGTGCCCACGGCGAGTGCCGTGCAGGCGACCCCGTCGAAGTCGGTGGCGGCCGAGGTCGTGACCGTCACGCCGTTCACGTTGAGGGTCAGGGTCGGGCAGGTGCCGCTGCGGGTCACGATGCGGCCCTCGATGCGGCCGCCGTTTTTCCCGCCGGGATGCCCTTCGATGTCGACCTCTTCGGCGATGACCTCGCCGTCGTCGGTCTTCATGTCGCCTTTCACCCGCACCTTGACGCCCACGCGAAGGCTGCCGCACGAGCCGTGCTCGAACTTGGTCGAGGCGTCGGTCACGACCTTGACCACCCCGCCGACCGTGAACGACAGCACCGGGCAGGTGCCGCTCACGGCGGTCACGGTCGACCGTCCCTCGACGCGCTTCGACTTGAAGCGGATCCAGCTGGCGACGTTGGCCGTGGCGTCGTCGTCCTTGAAGCCACGGGCCTGCACGCGCACACCCACGGCGAGGTCGGCGCAGGTGCCGCCGACGAAGTTGGTCGCCGCATTGACCTGCACAGCCGTGGTGCCGAAGAAGATCGTCGCGTCGGGGCAGGCGCCCGTCACCTGCGTGATGCGGCCTTCGCCCTCGCCGAAGTGGCGGTGGCCCTTGATCTCGATGAGCCGCGCCCGGTAGCCGCCGCCGGTGGCCGGCACGGCCTTGACCTTGATCTTCGTACCGACCTTGATCTGGTCGCATCCGGCGCCGCGGTTGGCCGGCACGTACTTCGTGAGCGCGTCGGCCTTCACGGTGAGGCCGTCCACCGTCAGCGTGATGTTCGGGCAGGTTCCCTGGATGTCGGTGACGCGGCCTTCGCCTTCACCTTCGTTGCCGTCCTCGATCTCGATGGTCGTGGCGACCACTGAGAGCGCGCCGCCGCTGATGGTCAGCAGGCCGCGCACTTCCACGAGCTGATTGGCGGCCAGCTGGCCGCAGCTCTGACCGGACGGGAAGGTCGTGGCCGCATTGACCGTCACCGGGATGCCGGCGATGGTCAGCACGACCGCCGGGCAGGTGCCGGTCACTGCCGTGACGATGGCTTTCCCTTCGACCTGCAGTTGCTGGAAGGTGCCCGCCAGGGGCGTGCCGCCGAGCACGCGGTCCTGGAGCCCCAGGGCGCTGGCGTGGCTCGCCAGCAGCAGCAAGGCTGCCGCGAGGATGCCGTGTGTCAGGTGTCTCACCGTGTTCATATCTGTCACTCCGCTCAGTGGTGGTGCGTCGATGGCGCCGGGCACGACAGGGGCAGTCGTAGTGTCAGGAAGGAAGCAAGTTGCGTTCCGCCAGCTCGTCTATGCCCAGCACCGGCGGATTCAGCCCGATCCACCGGATGTCCGCCGCCCGGTGGCGGCTCGGCGTGGCACCTCGCGGCGCACGAAAGCGCCAGTGAAATTCCACTCCTGTGTCTGGAATTACGTCACGGCGGTCGAGCGCCGCGCCAGGTTTTGAACGCTTGTTTGACTCCCGTCTTGGCGCGGATGTACCGTGGTGGGTCGGCCTGTCGAGGGGCCACGTCACTATGAGCGCGCCTGCTGCTGTCGACCGACTGGGACTTCCCGAGTTCACCTTCGCGGACCTGCATGAGCCGGCGCGTCTTGCCGACCTCTACGCCCGATTCGTCGCCGATGTGGTGGCGACCGAGCCCGCCTTGTGGGACCGGTGGCAGGCCCAGGCCACCTCGCCGGCGGGTCCGGTTGACCGCTCGGCGCTGCTGGTGGGGATGGCCCCGCACGTCAGTCGGTTCATCGCCCAGCTCTTCGCCGTCGGCCCCGACGCCGCGGCGCTCGCCGAGGTCACGCGCGCCTACGACGACCTCTTCCGCTTCAAGATCGACTTCGTGCGCCGGCGGGCCCTGCCGTTGCTCAAGGGCGGCGCCGCCGTGGCCGCCAGCCCCGAGGATCACGCCTACGTCGACCGCCTCGTGGCCGGGGCGACCGAGGCCGGCGCCCGTGAGCTGCTGGTGGCGCGCGCTGGCTGCGCGCTGCTCGACCGCGACGACGCCGCGCGGACCGCGGGCGACGAAGCCGCCAAGGCGGCGGTCACCGCCGAGATCGATCACCTGAAGCGCTGGTGCGCGGCGCACCTGCACCACCCCGCGCATCGCGACTGGGTCGTGTTCAAGTTCCCGGAGACGCTCGACTACGAGCATCTCGTGCACATCACGCGGCCCGACCCGGCGCGGCCCAATGCCCTTGCCGGCCCCGACCGGCTGCTGCGCCGCCGCGACGGCTTCGCCCTCACCGACGCTCGCTACTCGACCCGCGAAGTGCTGAGCGAAGTGCACTACTGCGTGCTCTGCCACGAGCGCGACAAAGACACCTGCAGCAAGGGCATCACCGACAAGCAGGGGGCGCTGACGTCGAACCCGCTCGGCATCCCGCTGGCCGGCTGCCCGCTCGACGAGAAGATCTCGGAGATGCACCTGCTGCGCAAGCGCGGCGACGTGGTCGGGGCCCTGGCGCTCGTGATGCTGGACAACCCGATGTGCCCGGGCACCGGCCACCGCATCTGCAACGACTGCATGAAGGCCTGCATCTACCAGAAGCAGGAACCGGTCAACATCCCGCAGATCGAGACCAGCGCGCTCACCGACGTGCTCGACCTGCCGTGGGGCGTCGAGATCTACGGCCTGCTCACGCGCTGGAATCCGCTGAACCACGAGCGGCCGCACGCGCTGCCCTACAACGGGAAGAACGTGCTGGTCGTCGGCCTCGGGCCGGCCGGCTACACGCTCTCGCACTACCTGTTGAACGAAGGCTTCGGCGTGGTGGCCATCGACGGCCTGAAGATCGAGCCGCCCGACCGGGCGCTGGCCGGGGGGCCGGGCGTGCCGCCGCAGCCGATTGCGCGCTGGAGTGACATCTACCGTCCGCTCGACCACCGCGTGCTCGAAGGCTTCGGCGGCGTCTCGGAGTACGGCATCACCGTGCGATGGGACAAGAACTTCCTGTCGCTCATCCATCTCACGCTGGCGCGGCGCACGCGGCTCAAGATTTACGGCGGGATCCGCTTCGGCGGCGCCCTGCCGATCGACGACGCGTGGGCGCACGGCATCGACCACGTGGCGATTGCCGCCGGCGCCGGCCGTCCGACCATCATCGACATCAGGAACAACCTGCTGCGCGGCATCCGCAAGGCCAGTGATTTCCTGATGGCGCTGCAGCTCACCGGCGCCTTCAAGGCCGATTCGCTCTCGAACCTGCAGGCGCGTCTGCCGGCAGTGGTCATCGGCGGCGGGCTCACCGGCGTGGACACGGCCACGGAACTGCTGGCCTACTACCCGCTCCAGGTCGAGAAGACGCTCGATCGCTACGAGGCGCTGACCGGCACCATCGGCGGCGACGCGGTGCGGCTGACCCTCGACGCGGAGGAACGCGGCATCCTCGACGAGTTCCTCGAGCACGGACGGGCCGTGCGGGCCGAACGCGCGCGCGCGGCCGCCGCCGGCGAGGCACCCGACTTCGTGCCGCTCGTGCGGCAGTGGGGCGGCGTCACGCTGGCCTACCGCAAGCGTCTGCAGGACGCGCCGGCCTACCGCCTGAACCACGAAGAAGTGGCCAAGGCGCTCGAGGAAGGCATCATGTTCGCCGAAAATCTCGAGCCGGTCGAAGCGGTGCCCGATGAGTTCGGCCACGTCGCGTCGATGATCTTCAAGCACGGCGACGAGCGCATCACCCTGCCCGCGCGCACCGTGCTGGTGGCGGCCGGCACCGCGCCCAACGTCACCTACGAGAAGGAGCATCCGGGCTCGTTTTCGCTCGACGGCAAAGCGAAGTACTTCAAGGGGTATCGCGTCGAGCGCGACGGGGCCGGCGTGCGTGGCCTGGTCGAAGACGCCAACGGCTTCTTCACCTCGTACGCCCGTGACGGCCGCTTCGTCAGCTACTACGGCGACAACCATCCACGCTACAACGGCAACGTCGTGAAGGCGATGGCGTCGGCCAAACACGGCTACCGGCACGTGGTGGCGCTGTTTGCCGAGCACCTCGCCGGCCTTGACGCGGCCACGCAGCCGGCGCGCGACGCCGCCTGGCAGGCGCTCGTGGCCCGCTTCGATGGCGAGCTGCTGGCCCGGGTCGAGCGCGTCGATCGGCTCACGCCTACCATCATCGAAGTGATCGTGAAGGCGCCGGCGGCGGCGCGCCACTTCGAACCTGGCCAGTTCTATCGGCTGCAGAACTTCGAGCGCGGCAGCGCCAGGATCACGACCGACGGCCAGGTGTCGTCACTGGTGATGGAAGGGGTGGCGCTCACCGGCGCCTGGGTCGATCGCGAACAGGGCCTGCTGTCGCTCATCACGCTCGAGATGGGCGTGTCGAGCCGTCTGTGCGCCTACCTGCAGCCCGGCGAGCCGGTGGTGGTGATGGGGCCCACCGGCGCGCCCACCGAGATCCCGGAGCACGAATCGGTGCTGCTGGCCGGTGGCGGCCTCGGCAACGCCGTGCTGTTCTCGATCGCGCGGGCCCTCAAGGCGCGCGGCTGCCGCGTGCTCTACTTCGCCGGCTACAAGAACGGCGCCGATCTCTTCAAGCGCGAAGACATCGAGGGCGCCACCGATCAGGTGATCTGGGCCACCGATACCGGCGTTGAGATTCCGCCCAGTCGTCCGCAGGACCACCATTTCCGCGGCAACATCGTGCAGGCGATGGTGGCCTACGCCGAGGGCCGGCTGGGCGAGGCGGTGGTGCCGCTGCCGTCGGTCACGCGCATCATCGCCATCGGCTCCGACCGCATGATGCACGCGGTGCAGGGGGCGCGGCACGGCGTGCTGGCCCCGCACCTGACGGCTCACGTCGCCATCGGCAGCATCAACTCGCCGATGCAGTGCATGATGAAGGAAGTCTGCGCGCAGTGCCTGCAGCGCCATGTCGACCCGGTGACCGGCCGCGAGGAGTTCGTGTTCTCCTGCTACAACCAGGATCAGGAACTCGACCGCGTCGACTTCGCCAACCTGCGCGCTCGCCTCAAGCAGAACAGCGTGCAGGAGCGCATCGCCGACCTGTGGCTGGCGCACGTGCTGGCGCGGGCCCCGCAGCCGCTGGCGCACGTCTAGGCTGCTGCGGGCCTCACGGGCCGCAGTAGTATGAGCCGGTGCTGATCCCCGGCCACGTCATCGACGGCCGCTACGAGATCGTCGGCCCGCTCGGCGCCGGCGGGATGGGGCAGATCTACAAGGCGCGCCGCGTCACGCTCGGCGACGAGGTGGCGCTCAAAGTGCTGCTCTCGCCGGACGCCGATCGGGAGGCGCGTGAACGCTTCCTGCGCGAGAGCCGCGCCTCGGCCAAGCTGCGCCATCCGCACATCGTCTCGATCTTCGACTTCGACGTGGATGCCGAGGGCCGGCCGTTCCTGGTGATGGAGCTGCTGAGCGGGCCCAGTCTGCGCGACGAGATCGATCTGGGTGGCGCGCTCGGCCCGGCGCGCACGGCCGAGGTGCTGCGCGTCGTCGGTAGCGCCGTGCAGCTGGCCCACGACCACGGCATCACCCACCGCGACCACAAGCCCGCCAACATCGTGGCCCATCGCTACGGCTCGGGCGACCGCGTCTACAAGGTGATCGACTTCGGCCTGGCGTCGGTGGCGTCGACGCCCGACGCCACGCGCCTGACGATGCCGTTCACCTTCCTCGGCACCATCGCCTACTCGCCGCCCGAGCAACTGGCCGGCGAGGCCGTCGGTCCCGCCTCCGATCAGTATTCACTCGCCGTCGTCGCCTACGAGATGCTCACCGGCAAGCGGCCCTTCGATGCGCCGGAGCCGCTGGCGCTGGCGCAGCAGGTGATGGCGGGCACGACCTCACCGCCGTCGGCGGTGCGCCCGGGCCTGCCGCCGGGCGTCGATGCCGTCGTCGCCCGCGGTATGGCCCGCGCCACGGCTGATCGCTGGCCCAGCGTGTCGGCGTTCGTCGAGGCGTTGCTCGAGGCCCTCGAGGCCGCGGGTCCCCGCGACGACACCTCGGGCACGATCGACGGCGACGGGCTGCTCTCGCGCTACGACCTGGGCGACGTGCTCGGGCCGGGCCGCCTCGGCAGCATCGTGCGCCGCGGCACCCATCGCGCGCTGTCGATTCCGGTGGCGATCCGGCATCTCAAACGGGAAGGACAGGCGCAGTGGGAGGCGCTGCGCGCCCGGTTCCTGCAGGAAGCCCGCACACTGCAGGTCCGGCATCCGCACCTGCTGAACGTGCGCGACTACGGCGAAGATGCGAGCGGCGTCTTCGTCGTGACCGATCTGGTGGATGGGCCGAGCCTGCGCGCGGTGCTGTTTGGCGGGGCGCTGGCCTGGACGCGGGCGCGGCGGATGATCCTGCAGATGACCGACGCGGCCGAGGCGCTGCATCGCCACGGCGGCCTGCTCACCGGCGTGAACCCCGACACCATCCGGGTCACCGGTGACACCGGCGCCGAATACCTCGTGCTCACGAGCGGTGGCATCCGCGCCCTCACCGACGTGCTGGCGACGATGCCCGAGACGCAGCTGCGCGGCATCGAGTCGAGCGAGCTCGAGCTGCCGTATCTGGCGCCCGAAGTGCTGACCGGGCGCCCGCCCGACGGTCGCGCCGATCTCTTCACGCTCGGCGTCATCGCCTTCGAACTCGTCACCGGGCGGCTGCCGTTCCAGGCGCCGACGCTGCCGGAGCTCATCGGCGCGATGTTCGTGGGCGCGCTGCCGGCGATCGATACTCCCGGCGTTCCGGCCCCCGCCGCGGCGGCGATTCTCAAGTGCCTCGCCGCTGATCCGGCCGCGCGCGGCACCCTCGCCGAGCTTCAGACGACCGTTCGTCAGGCCTCGGCCTGACAGACGGCCCTAGTCATCGAGGGCGGCGACCGCCGCGCCGAGCAGGGCCGCGCGATCGTTGAGGATGACGTGCACCGGCATCGACCCGAGCAGCTTCGCCATCGGTTCCTTGTCGAGGAAGGCGCGCATGAAGCGGCGGTCGAGCATCGGCAGGATCTTCGGGGCGATGCCGCCGCCCACGTAGACACCGGCCGACGCCACGGCCCGCAGCGCCAGGTTGCCGGCTTCGGCGCCGTAGGCATCCACGAACAGGTCCATCACGGCGGCGCAGTGCGGGCAGGTGCCGGCGGCGGCCGCCTCGGACACCCGGGCCACGCCGTCGCGCTCGCTGAACACGCCGGCCACTGCACACCGATCGGCGCCGTGCCGGTGCGTCGCGATGTGCACCAGGCCGATGCCCGACACGACGCGTTCGACGTCCACCCGCCCGATCTCGTCGCGCACCGCGCGCGCCAGCGCGAACTCGTCGTCGGTGCGGGCGGCGAAGTCGGCGTGTCCGGCCTCGGAGGGCACCGGCAGCAGCCGGCCGCCGACCCGGTGCAGGATCGCTTCACCCAGGCCAGTGCCGGCGGCGATGAGGGCGGCGTTGCCGGCCGGATTCGGCGTGCCGGGCTGCAGCGCATGGAGCTCGTCGGGCCTCAGCACCGGCACGGCCCAGGCCATGGCTTCCAGATCGTTCAGCAGCCGCACGCGCGCCACCCCCGTGGCCTCGATCATCTCGTCGAGGCGCACGCGCCACGGCACATTGGTCATGATGACTTCGCCGTGCACGATCGGGCCGGCGATGCCGAGCGCCACCGACGTGACCTCGGGATCTCTCACGCCGAACGCGGCGTCGAGCAGCGCTGGCAGGCCGGGGTAGTCGAGCGTGCGCAGCACGCGGACGTCGACCAGCTCGGGACGCGGCCGCGCCGAGGTGAAGCGTCCCACCAGCGTTTTCGATCCACCGACGTCGGCCGCGAGAATCATCGACGTATTCTACGCGTGGACCGCGATGATGCGTTGACAGGGTGCCCTCACATTCGCCATCTTGTTGACGTCGATGTCCGCCGAGCCCACTGACACTCTCGCCCCGCCGGCGCCGGCGATCTCGTCACCCGGGCCGCGCGACGTGCTCGGCATGTATCCGGCACTGCGTGAAGACCACGTGCGTTACCTGCAGAAGTGGGGCTTCATCACGCCCGGCCAGCGCGGCGGCGGCACCCAGTTCTCCTTTGCCGACCTGAGCCTGCTGCGCCAGCTGCACAGCGAACTGCAGCGCGGCGTGGCGTTTCGCGCCGCCTTACGCGATCTGCAGGCCGAACGGCAGGGCCAGCTGGCGTTCGACTTCCGGCTCGATGCCGAACCGGCGCGCATCATCGCCCTGGCAAAGAGGGAGCCGCCGGTCACGGCGGCCAAGTCGGCCATCGCCGATGTCACTCTCGACGGCACGCGGGCGCTGACGCCGGCCGAACAGCAGTTCCTCGAAGGGTCGCTGCTCGACGACGGCACGCCCGACCGCCAGCTCGAAGCGTCACGGGCCTACCGGCGGGCGCTGCACGACGACCCGAATCTGGTCGCCGCGCTCATCAACCTCGCCAATATCCGCTACGCCTGCGACGAATTGCCGGAAGCACAGGCGCTCTACGAGCGGGCGCTGCGGCTCGACGACTCGTTCTTCGAGGCGCACTTCAACCTCGGCAACATCCACCACGACCTGGGCCGGCACGCCGATGCGGTCGACTACTACCGGCGGGCGCTGTCGCTGAACGGACAGTACGCGGAAGGCCACTTCTATCTGGCGGTCACCCTCGAGAAGCTCGGACGCTCACCCGAGGCCCGGCAGCACTGGCGCGCCTACCAGTTCCTCGCCCCCGATGGCGAGTGGGTGGATCTGGCGAAGGAATTCGGCGACGAGCCGGGGCCGCCGCCGCGCTAGCCGCCGCGGCCGGTCGTCAGTCGTTCCAGCGGGGATAGTCCGGGTTCGGCGCCGGACGCGCCTTCGGTGCCCGCTTCACCTTGTAGTAGCCGCAGTCGGCGCACCACGAATTCGGGTTGAAGCTGGTGGTGCCGGCCATCGGCAACACGTCGCGGTGACCGCAGCACGCCGGGGCGTCGCCCTCGGCGGCCCGCTGCCACCGGCATGACACGAAGCGTGCCTGCCCCGGCGTGACCGCCGACGCCTCGCCGCTGCCGGCGGCGACGGGCGGATCGCTAGGCGAGTTCGAGTCCAAGCGCGGTCTCCATGGCTTTCCATTCGCGCCGCTGATCCGGCGCGACGAGTGTGAGCGCGCGGCCGCTCGAGCCGGCACGGCCCGTGCGTCCGACGCGATGCACGTAACTTTCCTTGGTGTCGGGCACTTCGAAGTTCACCACCACCGCGATGCCGTCGATGTCGAGGCCGCGGGCGGCGATATCGGTGGCGACCAGCACCGGGTGCAGCCCCGAGCGGAAGCCCTCGACGGCGCGCTGGCGGTCCTGCTGGGTGCGGTCGGCGTGCAACGCCGCGGCCCGCACGCCCTTGCCCTGCAGGCTGCGCGCCAGCTTGTCGGCGCCGATCTTGGTGCGCACGAAGACCAGCACCGGCCCGTCGGCCTCGCCGCGGATGAAGCGCGCCAGGCGGTCGATCTTGTCGCGCGTTTCCACTTCCTCCATCGCGTGCGTGATGGTGCGGGCGGCGCCCTGGCCGCGGCCGATCTGGACGTAGCGCGCGCTTCGCTGCATCTCCTTGGCCAGCTTCACGATCTCGTCGGGCATGGTGGCCGAGAAGAGCAGCGTCTGCCGATCTCTCGGCAGCGCGCCGAGGATGCGCTGGACATCGGGCCAGAAGCCCATGTCGAGCATGCGATCGGCTTCGTCGAGCACCAGCGTCTGCACCCGCGCGAAGTCCACCGAGTCGTGCCGCATGTGGTCCATCAGGCGGCCCGGCGTGGCGACGACGATGTCGACGCCGGCCTTGAGGGCCCGTTCCTGCGGCCCCATCTCGACGCCGCCGTAGACCGGCACGCTCGAACACGGCGTGTGGTAGGTGAGGCCGACGATGGTGTCTTCGATCTGCGACGCCAGTTCGCGCGTCGGCGCCAGGATGAGGGCGCGGCTGAAGGCTTCGCGCTGCGGGTCGCCGTACGGCGGCTGCTCGGTCAGGAGGCGCTGCAGGATCGGCACGACGAAGCCGAGCGTCTTGCCGGTGCCGGTCTCGGCGCAGGCGACGACGTCGCGACCTTCGAGGGCCATTGGAATCACCGCCGTCTGCACCGGCCGCGTGTCTTCGTAGCCCATGTCGGCGCAGCCGGCCATGAGACGCGAATCGAGGCCCAGGTTCTTGAAGGTGGTCGGCGGCAGTTCGTCGCCGGTTTCCCAGGGGATGTCGGAGGCAATCTCGGGGACCGGGGCACTGACCGGGCTGGCGGAACTGCGGCGGCCGCCACGAGAGGGACCACCGCGGCGACGGCGAGGAGGCGGAGAGGAAGACGCTGACGTCAAGGCGGCCCTGGCTACCGGGCGCGGAACGTGATGATCCCGCGGACGGGATCGTACGGCGACACGCCGACGGTGACGCGGTCGCCGGGGACGACCTTGATGCGGAACCGCCGCATGCGGCCGCTGAGCTGTGCCAGGACTTCGTGGCCGGACTCGGTCTGCACCCGGTACAGTCCGCCGCTGTGAACCGCCACGACGGTGCCTTGCATGTCTATCAGATCGTCTTTGCTCAAGTGGACTCCAACCAAGAAGTGTGCCACATCATATCCCGTGGCGTCCAGCGCTCGTCCGCGTCCGGCGGCGAGGGCTCCGGGGCGTCGGCCCCTGCACTATGTATGATGGCACCATCCGTCCTCCGATGCCGTCGCTTCCGCCTGCTCTCGCCGTTGGAGCCCTCTACGACAGCCTTCTCCAGTCGGCCCTGACCCAGTTCTTCGAACGGGCCACGCTCGAGACCGAGGCGGTGCCCTCGCCGTCCTCCGACGGCCGCCTGGCCATCGAACCCACCGGCGACCCGGCAGCGCTCTCGGTGCGCTGGTTCGGCACCCGGTACACGCTCCGGGTGCCGCTGTCGCGGCCCTTCACGCCGCATGAGGTGCGCTTCGCCCGCGCCATCGGCGCGGTGCTGTCGGCCCGCTACCGGGCCATCCTGAGCCCGCAGCTCATGGTCGAGCGCGAGGACCTGTTCCGCGGCGAAATCGAAGACCGATACATCGGCGCGTTCTTCGACCGCGCGCCCTACCAGCTCCAGTCGGGCGTCGCGGCGGCGCCCGACCGCATCGCGCTGGCCATCGAGATGATGCGGGTGGCGGCGCTGTCGACCTACGAGAACCAGCCGATTTCCACCGGCGTGCTGCTGCTCGGCACCGACGAAGACCCGGTGGGCCACTATCCGGCGGCTGAGCGCGATGCGCTGCACTACACGGGCGCCCTGGCGTCCATCAAGAGCTTCTACCGGCTGGCCGATGGCCTGCGCACCGTCTTCCTCGTGAACCGCACCGGCCGCCTGCTCGATATCGTCGACATCGATCGCTGGGCCGGCGCCGCCGGGCAGGTGGCGCCGCTCGACGTGCCATGCGCGCAGACCTACAGCGGGCACGCGCGGGCGACGGTGGCCGGCCCGCACGTCTGCGTGGTGCTCAACCCCCGGCGCGAGATCAAGGTGTTCGCCGAAGGCGCCCAGGTCTTCAGCTTCAGCCACGCCGACTGGCGCCTGCTCGACCAGATGTCGAAGTACGCGCTCTGGCAGACCGCCGTTGGCAACGCGGCGCTGGCCGAGCGGGTCTTCCGTACCGCGCTCGACCTCTCGGACGCCCGCCAAGGCGCGCTCTTCGTGGTGCTGCGCCGGCCCATCGAGTCGCTGGCGCAGTTGGTTGCGGCCACCGACCGCCTCGACATGGAGCTGGTGGGGTTGCCGGCGCTGCCGGGCGCGCCGTCGCGCCGCGACCTGCTGCACCTGCTGGCTGGCCGCACCATCACCGAACTCGACCCCAGCGTGCTGGCGGCGCTGGCGACCCTCGACGGCGCCACGGTGACCGACGCCGACGGCACGATGCTCGCGGTCGGGGCGATCCTGCGGCACCCGCTCTCGAGCGAACACGCGAAAGCGGACGGGTTGGCCGAAGGCGCCCGCACCACCGCGGCCATTGCCGCCGGCCGCTTCGGCCCGGTGCTGAAGGTCAGCGAAGACGGCCTCATCACCTTCTACGACGGTGGCCGTATCTGGGATCTATGACCCGCCGACAACGGCGCTGGCGCGAAACCGCGCCGGCCGAGTAAGATCGCCGCCTCCCCCCGACGGTTGCTCCATGCAGGTATTTCTCACAGGCGGTACGGGCTACATCGGCGCGGCCGTGCTCGACGCCCTGATCAAGTCCGGTCATCACGTCACGGCCCTGGTGCGCGACCCCGAGAAGGCGGCGCGTCTGGAAGCCCGTGGCGCCACGCCTGTCATGGGCGAGCTGGCCACGCCTGCCCGCTACCTCAAGCAGGTGGCAGCGGCCGAGGCCGTGGTGCATACCGCGTTCGAGTCGTCGCCGCGCGGACCCGCCGCCGAGCGGACGTTCCTCGACGCGGTGCTGCCGGCGCTGGCCGCGGCCGCCGCCCCGCGTGTCTTCCTCTACACCTCCGGCATCTGGATGCTCGGCGCGCGTCCGGAACCGGCCGATGAAGGCGCGGCGGTGGCGCCCATCCCGCTGGCGGCCTGGCGCGCCCCCCACGAGACACTGGTGCTCGACGCGGCGTCGGCCACGGTGCGCACGGCCGTCATCCGCCCCGGCATCGTCTACGGCGGCGCGCAGGGCATCGTCTCCGACATGCTGAAGGACGCGCTGAATGGGCTCGTGCGGGTCATCGGCGACGGCCGGAACCGCTGGCCGTCGGTGTACCACCGCGACCTCGGCGACCTCTACGCGCGCATCCTGGCGACGCCGGGCGCATCCGGCGTGTTCCACGCCACCGACGACGAAGACGAGCGCGTCGGCGACATCGCCGATGCGATTGCCTCGCACGTCGATCCCCATGCCGACATCCGCCACATGCCGCTGGCCGAAGCACAGGCCAAGATGGGGCCCTACGCGGACGCGCTGGCACTCGACCAGCTCGTGCGCAGTCCGCGCGCGCGGGCCCTTGGCTGGACGCCGAGCATGCGCGGCATCACCGGCAATGCGCCACGCCTCTTCGAGGAGTTCCGGCGCGCCTCGGGCCGCGGGTGATCGAGCTCTCGGTCATCGTGCCGGCGGAAGGTGAGCCGGGCGCGGGCGCGGCCCTGGCGCGCATCGCGCGCGCGGTGGCGGCCCTGCGCTGCACCCACGAAATCCTCTGCGTCACGCCCGACCAGCAGGTCGCCGGCCTGTCGGCGGGCGCGGTCGAACGGCTGACGCCGGCGGCGCCCGGCTACGGCGCCGCCCTGGCCACCGGACTGGCCCGCGCCGAGGGCGAGTGGGTGCTGACGATCGATGCCGACATCCTCGACGTCTCGCGCGTGGTGCCCGATCTCTGGGCCCGTCGCCACCAGGCCGATGTCGTCATCGGCTCGCGCTATGTCGACGGCGGCTCGGTCGAGATGCCGTGGTGGCGTCAGATCGGCAGCGGCCTCCTGAACGGTGTCTTCGGTCGCGGCCTGTCGCTCGGCGTGCGCGACATGTCGAGCGGCGTGCGGCTCTACCGGCGCGCCATCCTCGACACCGCCGGTCCGCTGCCCGACGGGCTCGACGCGCTGCAGACCCTGCTCGTGCGGATCTACGCCGAAGGGTGGCGCGTCATCGAGACGCCGTTCGTCTATCGCGCCGATCCCGGCGGCACCTCACATGCCCGCGCGCAGCGCTTCGCCACCGACTACCTGCGCGCGTTCTGGCGGCTGTGGCGGCTGCGTAATTCCATCGAGTGCGCCGACTACGACGCCCGCGCGCACGACAGCGCCATCCCGCTGCAGCGCTACTGGCAGCGCGAGCGTCATCGTCATGTCACCGAGCTCATCGACGGGGAGGGCCCGGTGCTCGATGTCGGGTGCGGATCGAGCCGCATCATCGGGGCGTTGCCGCCGGGCAGCGTGGCCGTGGACGTGCTGCTGCGCAAGCTGCGCTACGCGCGCCGCTTCGCGCGTCCACGGGTGCAGGCGTCGGGCTTTGCGCTGCCGTTTGCCGATGCCAGCTTCCCGTGTGTGCTGTGCTCGCAGGTCATCGAACACGTGCCCAAGGAATCGCCGATTCTCTCGGAACTCGTGCGCACGCTGGCCCCCGGCGGTCGGCTGGTGCTCGGCACGCCCGACTACGCGAACTGGGAATGGGTCGTCACCGAGAAGCTCTACGGCTTCTTCGCGCCCGGCGCTTACGCCGACGAGCACATCGCGCATTACACGCGGGCCGAGCTCATTGCGCGCTTCGAGGCGCTCGGCTTCCGCCACGAAGCCACGCGCTACATTCTGCGCGGGGAGTTGATCCTCGCCTTCAGGAAAGGGGCTGGGGGCTAGGGGCTGGGGCTGGGGCGTGCCCGGTGTCCCGCTGGCGCACGGCTATACTCTCCCGCATGGTGTTCCGCTCGCTTCGCTCGCTCGCCATTGCAGCCGGTCTCGTCACGCTCGCCGCGTGTTCGGCACCCGCGCCGTCGTCAGCGCCTGCTCCGGCGTCTGTCGTGGCGCCGGTGGAATCCGAAATCACGGCGGCGCGCATCGCCGCCCACGTGCGGATGTTGTCGCACGACCACTTCGAAGGCCGCGCGCCAGCCACCCGCGGCGGCGAACTGGCCACCGCCTATCTCGCCACCCAGCTCGCCCTGGCCGGCATCGAGCCGGCGGGCGACAACGGC
>JANNIB010000267.1:0-11682 GCA_031404695.1 Acidobacteriota bacterium | reverse complement strand
GTCACGGTCACGCCTCTGTGACCGTGACAGACCCCGTTGCAAATGCCATCAGAAGAGGACGACGTCGACGGGCGTGCCGGCGTCGACCGCCGCGACGTCGCTGGCGATCTCGATGTAGCCGTCGGCGTGCGCCATGCTCGTGATGTCGCCGGATGCCTTGAACGCCGGCTCCGCCTGGCCGTCCACGAGGCGCACCGTGTAGAACTGGTGCCGGCCCAGGCTCGAGCCGACGCGGCGGGCCAGCGGCACGCGGGTCGTGCGCGGCGTGTGCGGCGGCAGATGCGCCATCGTCCGCAGGAACGGCACCAGCAGCACGTAGGCGTTGGTGAGGCAGGAGGCGGGATTGCCGGGCATGGCGAAGACGGGCACGCCGTCGATTGCGCCGAACGCCGTCGGCTTGCCCGGACGGGTGGCGATGCCGTGGAACACCACTGAGCCGCGCGCGCGCAGCACGTCCATGACCAGATCGCGGTTGCCGACCGAGCTGCCGCCGGAGAACACGGCCAGGTCGCACGTGACGGCGCGGGTTACCGCCGCGTCGAGCGCGTCGAGCGTGTCGCCCGCCGCTTCGAACGGCACGGGAAGGCCGCCATGGGCCTCGACGATGGCCGCGAGCGTGTGGCGGTTCACGTCGTGAATCTGGCCCGGCTCGAGTGCCTGGCCCGGCGCCACGACTTCGTTGCCGGTGGAGACGATGGCCACGCGCGGCTTCGCCCAGACCGACGCCACGGCCTGGCCTACGGCGGCGACGGCGCCGACCCGGGCGGGCAGCAGCACGTCGCCCTCGCGCAGCACCACGGCGCCCCGCGCGATGTCGGCCCCGGCGCGGCCCGCGTGCTGACCCTCGTGCATCGCCGCGTGCACATGCACCCGCGTGTCGTCGAGCGGCGCGGTGTCTTCGACCATCACCACCGCGGTGGCGCCGGCGGGCAGCGGCGCGCCGGTGGCAATCTCCGCGCATTCGCCCTCGCCGATGGCCCGCGACAGCACCTCGCCCGTGAAGACGCGGCCCACGATCGTAAGCGTGACGGGCGTGCCGCGCGTGGCCGTGGCGATGTCGGCGGCCCGCACGGCGTAGCCATCCATCATCGCGCGAGCAAACGGCGGCACGTCACCGGCGGCCACGAGGTCCGTCGCCATGACACGGCCGCTCAGGTCGGGCAGCGAGACGATCTCCACGCGAGCAAGCGGGCGGGCGGAGGCGACGAGCAGTCGCTGCGCCTGGTCAAGCGGAATTGTCTCTGCGAACGGGCGCATCGCTACTTCGACGCCTGCTGCACGAGGTGGCGCAGCTCGGGCACGACGAGTTTGGTCATTGCCAGGCGCACCGCGCCTTCGGATCCGGGCAAGGCGATAACGACTTTGCCACGCGCCAGACCGGCACAGGCCCGGCTCATCATGGCGGCCGGACCGATCTCGGCATAGCTCAACATGCGGAAGAGTTCGCCGAAGCCGTCGAGGCGTTTGTCGAGCAGCGTGTCGATGGCCTCGTAGGTGGCATCGCGCGAGGTGATACCGGTGCCGCCGGTCGTGATGACGACCTGTGCCACGCCTTCGAGCTGATCGAGCACGTAGCCCGTCACCGCGTCCGGGTCGTCCGGCACAATGGCGGCGGCCACGACGTGGTGCCCCGCGGCCTCGAGCAGCGCGCGAATCGCCCGGCCGCTCGTGTCGGTGGTCTCGGTGCGCGTATCACTCACGGTGAGAACGGCGACGTCAACGGCGACCGGCGCGGCGGCCTTGTGTTCGTGCTGCGACACGGGCCGATCATACGGGGGGCGAGGGCCGCGGGGCTAGGGGCATACGCTTACACGACACGCGATCTACCGCTATGATCGGCCGATGCGGCGATTCCCACCCGCGCTCGCTTCGCTGCTGGTCTTCGGGCTCGCGCTCGTGCTGTCTGACGCACGCCTGCCGGCGCGGGCGCAGAGCGGCGAGGGCCGCCGCGGATCCGCCCGCCAGGCGCCAGTGGTGCCGCCGCCGACCCCGCCGTCGCTTGCCGCCGCCCTCGACCGCGAGGGCGCCCGCTGGGTGGACGCTACGCTCAAGGCCCTCACCGACGACGAACTGGTCGGGCAGCTCCTCATGGGCCGCTTCGATTCCACCTACATCAGCGCCGACTCGGCGGTGTTCGAGGAACTCACCGCGCTCGTGCGCGACGTGCACCTGGGCGGTTTTGTCGCCTTCGGCGGTGTCGAGCCAGTGCCGAACGTGCTCCTCAATCCCACCTACGGGCCCACCATCCTCGGCCAGCCACTCGAACTCGCCGCGATCCTCAACCGGCTGCAGCGCGGCGCGAAGACGCCGCTCCTCATCGGGGCCGACTACGAACACGGCGTCGGCATGCGCATCAACGGCGCCACGCGTTTCCCCCGCGCGATGGCGTTCGGGGCCGCGGGCGATGCGTCGCTCGTGCGCGAAGCGGCGCGGCTCACCGGCCGCGAGGCGCGGGCACTCGGCGTGCACGTCAACTTCGCGCCGGTCGCCGACGTCAACAACAACCCGCGCAACCCGGTCATCAACATCCGCTCGTTCGGCGAAGATCCGGCGCGCGTCGGCGCGCTGGCAGGTGAAGCCGTGCGGGGCTTGCAGGAGGGCGGCGTCGTCGCGACGCTGAAGCACTTCCCGGGACACGGCGACACCGCCGTGGACACGCATCTCGGTCTGGCCACCGTGCCGCACGAGCGTGCGCGCCTCGACCACGTGGAACTGGCGCCGTTCCGGCAGGGGATCCAGGCGGGTGCGGCCGCGCTGATGGTGGCGCACGTCGAGATGCCGGCCCTTGACCCCACGCCGGGGCCCGCCACCTTCAGTCACCCGATCGTGACCGGCCTGCTGCGCAAGGAGCTCGGCTTCACCGGCGTCATCTACACCGACTCGATGCTCATGGACGCCATCAGCGCCATGACCGGCCCGGGTGAAGCAGCGGTGAAAGCCGTGCAGGCGGGCGTGGACGTGGTGCTCGATCCCGAAGACGTGCGCGAAGCCGCCGCGGCGATGAAGGCGGCCCTCGCGAGCGGCACGCTTGCGCGCGCGCGGCTGCTCGAGTCGGCGCGCCGGGTGCTGGAACACAAAGCGCGTCTGGGCCTGCACAAGACGCGCACGGTGGACCTCGACGCGGTGATGACGCAGGTGGGCACCCGCGCCGCGTCAGACGTGGCGCGCACCACCGCCGAACGCGCGGTGACGCTGCTGCGCGACGAGCGGACGCTGGTGCCGCTCACGACCGCCCGCGCTGGCAAGGTGCTGTATCTGTCGGTGCTCGACTATCCCTCCAACTGGCGGATTGCGGCGCCCAGCCGCACCCTGCTGCCGGAGCTGCGCAAGCGGTGGGCCGCGGTGACGGCGGTGGAGCTCTCGGATCGCTCGTCGCCCGAAGAACTCGAGCTCGTGCGCGCGATGGCCGCCAACTACGACGCGGTCGTGGCCGGCGTGTTCGTGCGCGCGTCGTCGGGCAGCGGACGTCTGGATCTCGGTGGTGGCGTGGTGCGCCTGCTCCAGGATCTGGCGGCCGCCGCCGCGCGCCGCAATCAGCCGCTGGTGGCGGCGTTTTTCGGCAGCCCGTACGCCGCAGTCGCGGCATCGTCGCTGCCGGCGGTGCTCGTCACCTACGATTTCGGCGACTACGCGGAAGCGGCGGCGGTGCGGGCGCTGGCCGGAGAGATCCCGATTCAGGGCCGGCTGCCGGTGGCGCTCGGCGAGGGTCTGGGGGTGGGCTTCGGCCTGACCCGCCCGGTCGTCTCAGCCTTTGCCCGCTGATTCCTGTGATATAGTCAGAGTTTCTCGACCCCGCGCCCTTAGCTCAGCTGGATAGAGCGTCTGGCTACGAACCAGGAGGTCGCACGTTCGAATCGTGCAGGGCGCACCATTCACCGTCCGGTGAGGCACCTTCCCCCCGACAGTCGCATCCGCGCGCTGTCGCGCGCTCCGGCGCGCACCTGCCAGCCATCCCGCGATAGACTTCCTGCTGACGCGTGCCCGCCTGGGCCAACGCGCGGTTCGCGGAGGAACACCATGGCACTGCAGCTTGGACAGATCGCGCCGGATTTTGAAGCCGACACCACCGAAGGCCGTATCAAGTTCCACGACTGGATCGGCGATTCCTGGGCCGTGCTGTTCTCGCATCCCAAGGACTTCACCCCGGTGTGCACGACCGAACTGGGCTACATGGCGAAGCTGGCGCCGGAGTTCGCGAAGCGCAACACCAAGGTGATCGGGCTCAGCGTCGATTCCACCGACCGCCACGCGTCGTGGGCCAACGACATCGAGGAGACGCAGGGCTTCAAGCCGAACTACCCGATGATCGGTGACACCGACCTCCACGTGTCGAAGCTGTACGGCATGCTGCCGGCCGACGCCGGCGAATCGTGCGACGGCCGCACCGCCGCCGACAACATGACGGTGCGCACGGTGTTCATCATCGGTCCCGACAAGAAGGTCAAGCTGCTCTTCGCGTATCCCATGACCACCGGCCGCAATTTCGACGAGGTACTGCGCGTGCTCGACTCGCTGCAGCTCACCGCGAAGCACCGCGTGGCCACCCCCGTGAACTGGCAGCAGGGCGACGACGTCATCATCGCCGGCGCGGTGTCGGACGACGAGGCGAAGAAGATCTACCCGAACGGCTGGAAGGCGCCCAAGCCCTACATCCGCATCGTGCCGCAGCCCGGCGCGTAGTCGCTCATGCGCCGTGATCGGTCCGGGATCGAACGCCGGCTGGCGCGCGTCTTCGGCGACGACGAGCCCACCGCGTTCGGCTCCGGGTGGATGGCCGGCACTGCCAGCGTCTTCCTGGGCGTGCTCGCGGTGACCGGTACGCTGGCGTTTCGCTATCCCGACCTCTTCACCACGACCGAATTCCGCGCGCGCTACCCCGTGGGCGTGCTGCGCGCGCTGCTCGAGGTGACGATCGGCCTGACGTTCCTGCTCGGCGCGACCTCGTTGATGCTGCGGCGCCGGAAGGTGCTGGGCCTGACCGGCCTGGCGCTGTCGTTCGCCGCGCTGCTCGCCGGCGGTGGCGAGGTGGCGTCCGCCCGTGGCAGCGACGTCCCGTTCACGATCGGGCTCGATTGGTTCGCGCTGAACGTGCTCATCACGGCGATGGTCTTCGTGCCGCTCGAACGCGCCTTTCCGCTGCGGCCCGACCAGTCGACCTTTCGATTCGGCTGGGCCACCGATGGCATGCACTTCCTCGTGAGCCACCTGGCGGTGCAGACGCTGTCATTTCTCACGCTGCTGCCGGCCACAGCGCTGGCGGCCGTGTGGCAGCCCGAGGGCCTGCGCCGGCTGGTGGCCGGCCTGCCGTTCCTCGTGCAGGTGGCGGGCATCGTGCTTCTGGCCGACTTCACGCAGTACTGGATTCATCGCGCCTTCCACGCCGTGCCGGCGCTGTGGCGCGTGCACGCCGTGCATCACTCGAGCACCGCGATGGACTGGCTGGCCGGCTCGCGCCTGCATGTGATCGATGTGCTGGCCACGCGCGGGCTCGTGCTGGTGCCGATCTTCCTGCTCGGCTTCGAGACGCGCGCGCTCTACGCCTATCTGGTCATCGTGTCGTTCCACGCGGTGTTCGTGCACGCGAACGTGCGCTTCCGCTTCGGCTGGCTCGACTACGTGGTGACCACGCCGCGCGGGCATCACTGGCATCACGCACAGCGGCCGGTGGACAAGAACTTCGCCGTCCACCTGCCGGTGCTCGATCGCGTGTTCGGCACGCAGCACCTGCCGGGGGACCGGTGGCCGGACGACTACGGCATCCACGGTGATCCGGTGCCCGAGGGCTATGCCCGCCAGCTCGCGTATCCGTTCGTGAAGCCGGGCGCAGACTGATAAGCTTCGAGCATGGCTGCCACTCCACCGGCGCGAGGGCTCACGGTGCTGCGCGTGTGCCTCGGCGTGTTCTTCCTGTTCCAGGGCCTCGGCAAGATCGGCTGGCTGACCGACGCTTCGCCGCTCACGGGGCAGCTCACGGGCTACCTCGAGGCCGGCAATGCATGGAGCCGTGCCTACGTGCAGACCGTGTGCCTGCCAGGGGCACCGGTGTTCGCGCGGCTCGTGGTGCTCGGCGAACTGTCCACCGGCGTGGGGCTCATCCTGGGTGTCTACGCCCGCTACGCAGCACTGGCCGCGCTCCTGATGGTGCTCAACTTCCACTTCGCGAGCGGCATCCTCTTCGAGTATCGCTATCTGACCAACGGCTACGGCCTGCCGGTGATCGGCGGCCTGCTCGCGCTCGCCATCGGCGGCGCATCGCTCCCGCTCAGTCTCAGAAAGTAGTCGCCGACACGTGATGGCCAAGCGCTCCAGCCGCGAACGTTTCACCGAGCTGCTGTTCTACGGCGTGCTCATCGGCATGGGCTACCTGGCCCTGACGATCGTGTGGCCGTTCCTCGCGCCGTTGGCCTGGGCGGCGATCCTGGCGATGACGCTGCGGCCGGTCTACATGTATTTCTGCATCCGCATGCGCAATGGCAATGCGGCGCTGACCACCACGTTACTGGCGGGGCTGGTCATCATCACGCCAGCCGTCTTCCTGTCGGCGGTGGTCGTGCAGCAGGTGCCGGCCGCCATCGACTACGTGAACGGGCTGTCGGCCACCACGCCGCAGCAGATCCTGCGTGTCTGGACCAACCTGCGCGCCCGCGTGCCGGTGCCGTTGCCGCCCGACCCGATGACGCTGATCGCCGACGGTGCGAAGACAGCGGCCTCATATCTGGTGGGCGGTGCCGGATCGCTTCTAGCCAACGTGCTCTCGACCCTTGGCAGCCTGCTCGTGATGTTGTTCGCGCTGTTCTTCCTGCTGCGCGACGGCAGGGCTTACGCCGCCATCATCCGGCGGTTGCTGCCGTTCAACGACACCGAGAGCGACCGTCTGATCAACGAGACCAAAGAACTGGTGGTGGCCAGCGTGGGCGCGGGCCTGACGGTCGCCTTCGTTCAAGGCGTCATCGGCGGCCTCGCGTTCTGGGTGCTGGGCCTGCCGGCGCCGGCGGTGTGGGGCGCGGCCATCGCGGTGTGCTCGCTGCTGCCGGTGGTGGGCGCCACCATCGCGTGGGTGCCGGTGGCGGCGTGGCTGTTCTTCTCGGGCGACGTCGGCAAGGCGTTGCTCATGACGGGCCTGTGCGGCGTCATCCTCGGCTCGGTCGACAACGTGCTCAGGCCGATCCTGCTGGCCGGACGCACGTCGGCCAGCGGGCTCGTGGTCTTCATCGGGTTGCTGGGCGGGGTCTCGGCGTTCGGCTTCGTGGGCATCGTCCTGGGACCGATCGTGCTCGTCATCACCGGCTCGCTCATCGACGCCATGACGCGCCGCGTGCACGCGCCCGATGAGTCGATCTCGGTGATCGAGTGAGCGACCCCGCATCCCCGCACGAGCCGTGGATGCGGCAGGCACTCGCCCTTGCCGCGCGCGCGGCCGAGAGCGGGGAAGTGCCAGTGGGCGCGCTCGTGGTGGTGGACGGCGAGGTCGTGGGCGAGGGCTGGAACCAGCCGATCGCCACCAGCGACCCCACGGCGCATGCCGAGATCGTGGCCATGCGGATGGCCTCGCGACACCTGCGCAACTACCGCCTGAGTGGGGCGACGCTGGTCGTGACCGTCGAGCCGTGCCTCATGTGCGTAGGCGCGATGGTGCACGCGCGCATCGCCACGGTGGTCTATGGCGCGCCTGAACCCCGCGCCGGGGCCCTGGGCTCCGCCGTTGCCGCGCATGAGACGCCGGGCCTGAATCACCGCGTGGCAGTCGAGGGTGGCGTGCTGGCCGACGAGTGTCGAGAGCTGATGCAGACCTTCTTCAGGGACCGGCGGGTCTGAGGGGAGCGAGCCGGGCCGCAGGACGGGCCACCGGAGGGTCGGCACCTTCAGCCCCGCTCCGGGGGTCGACGGCAGGCGGCGGATCCCCCTATAATCGGATGTTCCGGCCAGCCGGAACGCGGTCCCACCTCAGCGGAGAGGTACCGAAGTGGTCGTAACGGGCGCGCCTCGAAAGCGTGTTGTCGGGCAACCGGCACGTGGGTTCGAATCCCACCCTCTCCGCCAAACACACCTCCACCGTCACGGCGCTTTCGCCCTACTTGGATGAACGCAATCCGAGGGCGATTCCTTACAGGCGGATGATGCGGCTGCGCCAGCGGCCGGTCACGTCGCGTCGCCCCCCGCGGGTGCCAGCACCCGTCCCATCACAGCGGACAGCCGCGCCCACTAGGACTTCTGCTCCGCCAGCTGCTTCTTCCCGGCCTTGGTGATGGCGTAGAACGTGGCGCGCCGGGTCGCCTCGGACGTGCCCCATTCGGCGTCGATCCAGCCGCGGTGTTGTTGGAGACGCGTTCGAACCGCTCCTACGTTTATCCAGGTCGTCATCCTACCGGCTAGAAGCCGGGACGTAGAGTCCATATGGCTGTTGGTGTTCGACGTGTCTGACCTGTTCTGCCCGGCGGACGATGACTAAGAAAGTGTAAGGGCTCCACTCGTCGCTGGCCACGCGTCAGGGCTGGTCGGCCCATTGTCTTGGCCACCGTCGGCCGGGTAAGCGGCGGCCGAACGGAGGACTTAGAAATCTCAGTTGTCGGTCCGTCTATTACCGTGACCGAGGGGCACAACAAGCTATGCGGACAGGCGAGGAGCGAAGTTTGGCGAGCAAACTGAAGGCGATAGTGTGTGCGGTCGCTGTTGCGGCCGCTCCCGCGTGCGCGTATCCCAAGACCGCACGACTATCCGGCTGGGGCCTTTCGTCCGGTTACCGGTTCACCCGAACGGATTCCAACACGGCCGCGCGAGGAGCCACCCTCCGCGAGCGCCGTGAGGCGCTCGACAGGGCAGACAGGCTGTTCGTGGTCCTCTCCTTCTCGGGCGGGGGCACCCGCGCCGCGGCGCTGGCATATGGGGTGCTCGCCCAGCTTCAGGCGGTCAAATTGCACCTCGACGGGAATGGCGACCCCGTGCTGTGCGACGACTGGGACGCGGCGCGCTGCAGAGCCATCGAGAGATCGCTGCTCGACGAGGTGGATGTCATCTCCTCGGTGTCGGGGGGCAGCTTCACGTCGGCATACTACGCCTTAAATGGGGGGGCGATCTTCAATCCTGACGGGCCGTTTCACAAGCGGTTCCTGTTCCGGGACGTGCAGGGAGACCTGTTCCGCGCACTACTCCTTCGGCCGTCGAACTGGAAGCACCTGCAGTCGCGGGTCGAGATCGCTGCCAAGTACTACCAAAAACACATCTTCGGCGATTCGACGTTCCGCTCACTCGAGGAGCGTCCGCGTCCGTACATCATCATCAACGCTGGCGACATATCAACCGGCACACGGTTCGAGTTTACCCAGGACCAGTTCGACCTCCTGTGCGGCGACTTATCAGCCTTTCCGGTCGCCCGGGCCGTCGCTGCGTCGTCCGCGTTCCCGGGGCTGCTGAACTCCATGACGGTCGACTCGCACAATGGCGCCGATCCCTCGGTCAGTCCGTGTAACTACAGCGGCCCCGGCTCGCCGGCTGCCGACGAGGACGCCACTTGGGTCGAGGACGTCCTCAAGGTGAAGCACCTTGAGCGCCGGAGATACCGCGGCGCGCTGGCGCTCAAGGAATACCGCGATACGCGCCGAAAGCACCTCCACCTCGTCGACGGCGGGCTCTCCGACAACGTCGGACTTCGAGCCGTGTCCGAGGCCCTGGCCTCCGGCGACCGACTCAGCCAGCCGTGGACGTCGCCAGACGAGCTTAACTTCGTGCCCGACGCCGGTCGCCTTGTCGGAGGATGGAGCCTGCAACAACTACTCAACGAGGACAGAATCGGGACGCTTGTCGTCATCAGCGTTAATGCGCGAACAGCCAGCACTCGGGATTGGGACACGAAACGCAAAGGCCCTTCGACGCTCGCCGTGCTGAAGGCGAGCGCCGGGATCCCAATGGGGCACTTCTCGAACGAGACCGTTGACCGAATCCAAGAGCAGCTCACCTCGCTTCTTGCGGAGCGCAAGATGGCCGGCCGAAAACCGGTCGCGGCGTATACGTTCGAGGTCGCCTTCGACGACATCCCAGACGCCGTAGAACGGGAGTACTTCCTCAACCTGCCGACCAGCTTCTCGCTGGCACGCCGGCAGGTGGACTGTCTCGTGTCCCGCGGTCCGCAGTTGTTGCTTCGCGCGAACGCCCTCAACGCCGCCGACCCCGATGGAAGTGGGCGGACGTTCGAGGAGGTGGCCACCCGGGATTTGCACGGCAAAGTCACTGTAGACCCGGGGACGGCCCCTGTCTGCAAATGAGCCGGGCCACGCCTCGCCTTCGTAGCAATCGACCGGCCCGAACGCTGGAGGTCCCGTGAACGAGTTCGTGATCGTAAAATTTGATCGGCGGCGTCGGGTCGTCGTGGACGGAGCCCCCAACGGGTTCACAAACGAGACATTGACGGTATCGCGCGGACCCCACCGAATCACGCTGGGGGTGCCCGTCAACTACAGCCCAAGCTTCCGAAGGCCTACCGTCACGGATACGACGCCAGGCAGCCCGATGCCACTGGAATTCGAACGGAGCGAGTAGCGTCGTGGAACTGAGCTATCTTCTGCGTAGGTAGCTCGACCCGCTTGTGCGACGAACTGGGGCTGGAGGAGGACGGTTGGGGTCTGCCACGATCGCGTCACATTTGGGACAGCGAGGATCGTAGCACTACCTCGTGCGCAAACGGACGAGTTGGCTGTCCGCTCCCAACTGACCCATCGTGGCCATGCGTCCTCCTTTGAGCCCTCCGCAGCTCTACTGACGTTCGACGGACCAAGCCGCTGAGTCTCCGCCATCGGTTCGATGGGTCGGTGGAGTGAGGGCAGATGCAGCTCGCGGTTCGTCGGTAGGACTCCGGCAAACAGCCTGCCGAACAGGCCACGCCCACCTCTTGCAGGCTGCAGGGCGATGCCTCCGATGGCCCACACCGGGCACGAAATCAACGACCGGTGCCCGAATTACGGCCACGTGTAGAAAAGTCCACAAGAGCGTCCGTCTATTCAAGCGTCCGCCCAGGCGCGGGCGGGGAAGAGGTGACGTGGCAAGTCCGCAAATGGTCAAGAGATCGGTAGATCCTGAAAAAGAAGGCGCAATGGGTGCCCTCAAGGCCACGCTGTCGCAGCCGCGCGTCGCCACGGCATGGGTCGCCGTGCTCGTGTTCGGACTGTTCGCCATCGTCATCCTGTGGTTGCACGACGCGGCGGCGGTTGGGACGGGTGCTCTCGGCATGTCTGTCTGGACCGAGTCGGGACCGACCGAGGCGCGCGCCTGACACCGGTTGTCGACGCCGTGCTGCACAAGAACGCCGTTGCCGGCTGGCTGGCGAAGGTGCTCGATCCGTCGCGGCTCGACGCCGGCTCGTCGTCGGACGATCCGCCGAAGATCTGGGAGACCGCTTCCGACCTGGCGGAGGCGCTCACCCAAAGCGACGCGAGAGCGAGACTCGCGACGAGATGGACCCAGGAAATGCAGGCCCCCGAACGTCTCGCTTCGCTCCGGAAGCTGACCGGGGAGTATTTTCGAGCAAGGCGCCAGCCTTCCGAAGGGAAGGTTGCTCACAGCCACCTGGAAAGGCTGGTCAACGAGTATCACGCCGCGCTCGGCGCCGTCGCGGATCAATGGGTCTCCGACGAGCTGCCGCCGTCGGCGATCGTCGGGATACTGCAGGACAAGGGCCTGACAATCAAGACA
>JANNIB010000266.1:0-3030 GCA_031404695.1 Acidobacteriota bacterium | reverse complement strand
GGGATCTTCATATCCTCGGGCTGCTGCGGGGAAGTTTCCGTCCCGCCGACGGCATCGTCGCCTTGCGCGGGTATCTGCGACATCGGACCACGCTGATCGAGAGTGCGGGCGCCCTCGTGCAGCGCATGCAGAAGGCGTTGGTCCAGATGAACGTGCAGCTTCCGCTGGTCGTCAGCGACATCACCGGGGTGACTGGCCTGCGCATCCTGCGCGACATCGTCGCCGGGCAGCGCGACCCGCAGCAGCTCGCCCGCCATCGAGACTACCGATGTCACGCGTCCGAGGCCGAGATCGCCGCCGCCCTGACCGGCAACTATCGCCCCGAACACCTCTTCGCCCTCCAGCAGAACCTCGAACTCTTCGATATCTATCAGCGGCAACTCACGGCGTGCGATGTCGCCGTCGAAGCCCATCTCACGCAGCTGGCCACGACCACGCCGCCGCCACCGGTACCGCTGCCCGCCGCCCGCCGCCGACAGAAGCCGCGCGACAACGAACCGCGCTTCGATGTCCGCACGCCCCTGCACCAGCTCACCGGCGTCGATGTGTCGCAGATCGACGGGCTCGGGCCCTACAACGCGCTCCGGCTCCTGTCGGAGATTGGCACCGACATGACGCGCTGGCCCAGCGAGAAGCATTTCACCTCGTGGCTGACCCTGGCCCCGCAGAACAAGATCTCGGGCGGCCGTCTGCTGAGCAGCCGGACACAGCCCTCGGCGAATCGCGCCGCGGCCATCTTCCGCCTCGGCGCCATGAATCTCGGGCGCACCCAGACCGCATTGGGCGCGTTCTATCGGCGGGTGGCCTTCCGCATCGGCAAGGCCAAGGCCATCACCGCCACGGCCCGCAAGCTCGCGGTGCTGGTCTATCGCACACTCAAAGACCACCTCGTCTACGCCGACCCAGGCGCCGCGGCCTATGATGCGCAGGACCGCACCCGCCTCGTGCGTCGCCTCCGACACCGCGCCGAACATCTCGGCTTCGGCCTGGTCAACCTTGCGACCGGTGAGGTCGTCGAGGGAGCAGTTTCTCAGGAGGCGGGCAGGTTCATAACGATAAGACTCTCAAGTGTGTCAGCCGCCTGCAACGTGACGTCGGAGCCTCCTGAGAATACTGTACCGTCCTTGAACAGCTTTCCTGGATGTGGAAACCGCGATCGCATCGCGTAGGCCGCTATTAATGAGATTCACGAGCGCAATACAAAGTGGTTGGGCCGATTCGTCAGAGAAGACGGCGCGCCCTCCGAGAGCTCAAGGACGAGGGTTCAGCAGACCCTGCACCCCGAGCCAATCGCCGAAACGCTCGATCCACTGGTCCGTTGGCAACTTCTGCTCGCGCATTCCAAATCCGTGCCCGCCCTTCGCGTAGATGTGCAGCTCGGCGGACTTGCCAGCGGCAAGCCACGTCTCGAAAAGGTTGGAGCTGTCGGGCACGAGGCGGAGCTGGTCATCCGCCGCCGCCGCGAGGAACATCGGCGGGGCGTCGTTCGGCACGGGCACCTTCTTGACGGCGCCCATGTATGGATAGATGGGCGCGACGAAGTCGGGGCGGGTCTCGGCGCGGTACTGGAAGGCGACCGCCGCCGCCACCGTCCCGCCCGCCGAAAAGCCCATGATCCCGATGTGATCCGGCGCAACCCCAAATTCGTCTGCGTGGCTGCGAACGTAGCCGACCGCCGCGAGGCCGTCCGCGACTGCGAGGGGAACGACGGGAGCGATCTTCCCGTCCAGCTTCCTGAGGTCCGGGGGATCTCCGAGCACCCCGAGCAGGTCGGCGACTCCGTCCTCTCCCGTGGGCACGAGGCGATACTTGAGGACGAACGCCGTGACGCCCCTGGCACTGAGCCACTTGGCAACATCGACACCTTCAAGGTTGATCCCAAGGATGTAGAACCCGCCGCCCGGACAGATGATGACAGCGGTCCCATTGGCCGTGGAAGGCGCCGGCGCATAGACCGTCAGGGTCGGCTGCGACACGTTGGTGACGACCTCGGTGTTGAGCGACTTCGAGAAGTACTCCTTCTCCGGGCGTGTCGGGATCGCCGACGCGGTTGGCGGGCCTGAGCCCAAGCGAATGACGTCTTGCGCGTCGGCTACACCCGCCACCACACTGAGCAGCCAGAACGCCGCAACCGTTCTCAGTATCATTGCCATTCTCCCGGTGGTTGTGTTGGGTTCGCCTAACGACGCCGAATCAGCCGCGCGCCGTCGGGCGTCACGCGGCGCGTCGGCTGCATTTGGAGGTTAGGCAGCGGACTTGATGGTACAGCCCTGTAGACTAGGATGGTCTCGTGAGCCCGTGCGCCATTGATAGCGCCAGCCGTGGCTCCGATCGCCGCCCACCCCGCACCGAACAAGCCGGCGAACAGGAGGCGGTCGCTCTTGGTCAGCAGCCACCCCTGGAGTACGCCACCGACGCCCCCTATCGACGCGCCGAGGGCCAAGCGCTTCGGCACCAGACTGCGCTTGCGAAGTACGCGAGCCACCTCAGCTCTGACCACGACGGTCGCACCGCTACCGCCGTTGACCTCGATGGAGTTCGCGGAGACCGCAAGGATCGCACCAGCCGCTACATCGCCGCCATGTCGCTCGACCACCACATCAGTGCCTGGACGCAGGGCTTCGACAGCGAGCCAATCACCCGCGACCGTTGCCGGTGAGACCGAAGCCGCCCGAAGGGCGCAACCCCCGGCACCGCTCGCGGCCAACGCAACGAGCGACGCCGCCACCACGCGTGCGGCGCAGCCCTGCACCCGACGACAGCAGTGTCTGGAGTTGCCCATGTGGAGAGCCTCGTGTGACGTGTTCGACTGCCTAGACAGTATGGCTGTCGGGGCAGACAGAGCAGAGACCTGCCTCACGTAGTAGATCGTGGATTGCGCCACGCCGATGAGGGTGGGCGCAGAGCCACATACGACGGAGGCAGGCCATGGCGAAACGTAGCATGTTCGTGGGGATGGATGTCCACAAGGAATCGATCGACATCTCGCTCGCCGAGGAGGGGCGGGACGGCGAGGTGCGGCACTACGGC
>JANNIB010000265.1:0-4977 GCA_031404695.1 Acidobacteriota bacterium | reverse complement strand
GAGGGCGGCTCCAACCAGCAGATGCCGCTCGTGCACGACGGCATCGTCTATCTCACCAACACGATGAACGAGGTGCAGGCCATCGACGGCGCCACCGGCGAGCTCATCTGGGCCAACCAGGTGGGCCCCAACCGCCAGGACGACCGCGGCACCATGCGCAACGTGGCGATGTACCGGGACCGGATCTACCTGGCCACGACCGATGCGCGCCTGGTCGCGCTCGACGCCAGGACCGGCGCCATGGTGTGGGAGACGGCGGTGGCCGACGCGGCGAAGGGCTTCTCGAACTCGAGCGGGCCGATCGTGGTGAAGGGCAAGGTGATCCAGGGCCTCGGCGGCTGCGATCGCTATCGCGAGGAACGGTGCGCCATCAGCGCCTACGACGCCGCCACCGGGCGGCTGGCGTGGAAGTTCCACACCGTGGCGCACAGCGGCGAGCCCGGCGGCGACACCTGGAACAACCTGCCGAACATGATGCGCCAGGGCGGCGAGACATGGATCGCTGGCAGCTACGATCCGGACGTCGATCTCACGTTCTGGGGCGTCGCGCAGGCCAAGCCGTGGATGCCGGTGAGCCGTGGCACGCGGGTCTTCGACGCCGCGCAGCACACCGCGTCGACCGTGGCGCTCAATCCCGAGACCGGCGCCCTCGTCTGGCGCTTCCAGCACCGGCCCGGCGAGACGCTCGATCTCGACGAAGTTTACGAGAAGGTCTCGGTCGACATCGGCGCCGAGAAGGCGCTCTTCACGATCGGCAAGTCGGGCATCCTGTGGAAGCTCAATCGCCGCACGGGCGCGCTGCTCGACTTCACCGAGACCATCTTCCAGAACGTCTACACCGACATCGACAGGAAGACGGGGCGCGCCACGTATCGGGGCGACATCCTGGAGCAGAAGCTCGATCAGTGGATTCTGGCGTGCCCGAGCACTGAGGGCGGCCACAACTGGCAGGCGATGACGTATCACCCTGGCACGCAGGCGCTGGTCATTCCGCTCAGCCAGTCGTGCATGGAGATCGCGCCGCGCAAGGTGGAGCAGGTGGCCGGCCAGGGCGGCACCGCGGCGGCGCGGCGCTTCTACGAGATGCCCGGCAGCGACGGCAACATCGGCAAGCTCGCCGCCTACGACGTGCGGACGCTGAAGGAGCTGTGGAGCGTGGAGCAGCGCGCGCCCTATCTCACCGCGGCGCTCTCCACCGGCGGCGGGCTGGTCTTCATCGGCGACCTCGACCGCTACTTCCACGCCTACGACGTCAGCACCGGGAAAGAGCTGTGGAAGACCCGCCTCGGCACCTCCGTGCAGGGCTTCCCCGTCAGCTTCACCGCCGGCGGCCGCCAGTACATCGCCGTGACGACCGGGCTTGGCGGCGGCAGCCCGCGGGTGGTGCCGCGCACGATCGCGCCCGAGATCAACCACCCGGCCACCGGGCACGCGCTCTACGTCTTCGAGGTCGGGTCGAGGTAGACTCCTCGGCGGTCGAAGTCTCTTCACCGTATCGAGAGAATCGCGGGGCTGGTGAATGGTCGTACGGCAAAGACGTTTCCCTGCTGCACCACGGGTGGCGCTCCTCCTTGCCTTCGTAGTGACGGCGATCACCAGCGGTCAGACGTCCACGACGACGTTTCAGCTCAAAGGCGAACCGACAGAACTTCTGGGAGTGGCCGGCGGACCGACGTTCACTCCGTCAATCGGACCTCAGGGAACACTGGTCGTGGCCGGAAGCGGCAGCCTCGAATTCGGTCCGGTCGGTGCCGCGACCGGTGTGGCGTTCAGGCCTGGCGGGTGGCAGGCGAACGACACCGCCTACTACAGCTTCGGCGGTCAAACCGTCGGGACGCTCTTCAACGTGAACGGCGGTGACGTCACCTTTTTCTTGAAGTCGCGGTACTCGTTCGCAAATCGACAGCTCGGCTACAGCAAGTGGGTCTTCGACGTCTACGACGCCGGCCAGAACCTTTTCACCTTCTACGTGGCGGCCAACAGCGGCACTCTTTCATTCAACTACCGTGCAGGGGGCGTCGTGACCAACACCTACGTCGTCCCTCCCGGTCAGGAAGACGCGATGTTCGGCAGCGGCGTCGTGCTGAAAGTCCGGCTGGCGTGGAACGGCTCGCGCGACGACCTCTACTTGAACGACGCGCTGGTCCAGACCAGGTCCTATGCGGCCGTCACGCCGACCTGGACCGCGGCGTCTTCGTTCGTGATCGGCACCAAGCAGGACCTGACCTACGGCGCCGGCTATTTTTCCTGGGACGACTGGGTCAGCCAACTCGTTGTGACCAGCGCGGCGTCCGGTTCGCCACCGGCCAAGGTGGGGTCACCTTCCCCGGCGGCCGGCTCGGTTGGCGTCGCCACCACGAGCATGCTCTCGTGGGCGGCGTCGTCCGGGGCAACGAGCTACGACGTGTACTTCGGGCACACCCTGCCAGCGTTCCCCACCGCGGCGAACCTCGCGGCGACCACCTTCGCGCCTTCCGAAACCAGGGCGACCGCCACATCCTACGTCTGGCGAGTGGACGCGAAGAATGCGTTCGGCACGACGGCCGGCGACGTCTGGAGCTTCACCACGGTCGGGCCTCCAATGCCGCCAAAGGTCGCCTCTCCGTCGCCCCCTCATGGGTCGGCGAGCGTCCCGGTGGACGCGGCGTTGTCGTGGGCCGCCGCGTCGGGCGCCACCGCCTATGACCTGTACGTGGGCACAACGCTGCCAGGTTCGCCAACCTGGACGAACATGACCGGAACCACGTACAGCCCTCCCGGGGGCTTCGCGGCGAGCACGAAATATTACTGGAGGGTCGACGCGAAGAACGGTTCAGGCGCGACCACCGGCGACGTGTGGAGCTTCACGACATCGGCAGCCACGACCCCGCCGCCCAAGCCGACGACTCCATCGCCAGCGCACCTCGCCACCAGCGTCGGGGTGGGCACGAGCCTCTCCTGGGCCGGTTCAGCGGGAGCCACCGGCTACGATGTGTACCTCGGCACGACGTTGCCAACCGCGGCGACCGTGTCCGGACTGACGGCGACCACGTATGCGCCTGGCGCGCCGCTGGCGTACGGCACCACATACTCGTGGCGAGTGGATGCGAAGAACGCCGGCGGGACCACCGCCGGCGACGTCTGGACGTTCACCACCGGGCCGGCGCCGGCCGTTCCCGGCGTCACGGTCGGTCCTACCGCCGATGCTGCCATCCACGCGGTGGCGCCGGCGTCGAATCTCGGCCACGTGTCCGTGGTGACGCTGTACGCGGGATCGTCTGCGCTGTACGCCTTCAGCCTTCCGCCGCTGCCAAGCGGGGCGGTTCTGATGTCGGCGCGGCTCCAGCTGAGCGTCACCGGCTATGACGACGGCTATCCGATGATGGCCGACGAATACTGCGTCGTCGGCGTGTATCGCCTCACCCGTCCCTGGACCGAGGGGGGCGCGACCCACAACATGGCCACCGCTGCCACGGCATGGACATCGGCCGGCGGAGACTACGACTCGACATCCGACTTCGGCCACGGCGCCAACGGTCTGGTCGCCGAGGCGCTCTCGCGGCTGTCGCAGACGCCCGAGTCGCTGACCTTCGACGTCACCGCGCTCGTCGCGAAGTGGTACACCAACACGCATCCGAACTACGGTTTCCTTCTTCGCCAGTCCGACCGCCAGGGCGGTCCGATGATGAACTTCAAGGAGGTTGCTGACGCAACGAAGAGGCCGACGCTCGTGATCAGATACGCGGTCACGACCGCGGCCCCGACCGTCGTCAGCGTGATGCCGTCCAACGGAGCGGCCAACCGGTCTGTCGATCAGCCAATCACGTTCGTGCTGAACGACCTGGTCGGCATCAACCCGGGGTCGTTGTCGTTTCTCGTCAATGGCGTGCAGCGGGCAAGCCAGGTCCGGGTCTCCGGGCCGCAGACGTCTCCGACCTTGACGTATACACCGGCGAACGCCTTCGGACACGCGACATCGGTGAACGCCACGGTGAGCATCCAGAACTGGTCCGGGTACACGCTGACCAGCGGCATCACGTTCACCGTGGCCCCGACCGACACCGTGGCGCCCGTTGTCGCGCGGGGATTCCCCCATGCGGGGGCGACCAACGTGCCGACGAGTGCCACGTTCGCGTTCTCGCTCTTAGACCGCGATTCGGGGGTCGACTTGTCGACGCTGTCGGTCAGATTGAACGGGAGCGACGTCACGGGGGCAGTCCAGATGCTTGCCGTGAGCGGCGGGTACCAGCTGCGCCACACCCCGCCATCAGCGTTGCCGGCTGGACAGCCAGCGACATACACGGTCACCAGCTGCGACAAAGCGCTGCCGCGGAATTGCCTGACGAACTACACCTACACCTTCACCACGCTGCCGGCTGCCAATTGGTTCCGCGGCACCATCCACCAGCACACCGGCGACTACTCACACGATGCCAACCCGGCGAGCACCATCGCCAGTGCCGCCAGCGCTGTCCGTTCGTTCGGCGACCGGTTCCTGGTCTTCACCCAGCACCAGTACAAGGACGCCGCCAAGGGCCTCTTGTGGACACCGGCCGAGCTGCAGGCGATGGCGGCGGCGGAGAGTGCCCTGGGCGACAGCGGATTTGCCGTCATTGGCGGGCAGGAGCTCTACACCAACAAGGGGCACGCGATTGTGTTCGGGGTGTCATGGGACAAGAATCCCCAAAGCATCTACGACCTGCAGTCGTACGCACATTCACAGCGCGGCGTCTTTGCCGTGACGCACCCTGACTACCCCTCGTGTCCGTGCCCGCCGAGGAACGTCACCGACTACCGGTTGCTCGCCGATCCTCTTCACCTTGCGGCCTATACCACCGCGGGCACGTCCTACACGCCTGGCAAGGACGGATGGTCGAGTGGGTTCGGCTTCCTCGCCGCAGGTGGGTTCTACGACCAGATGTTGTCGGCCGGGCGCAAAGTCTACGTGTACGGGGAAACCGACCACCACGGCAACCCACCCGGACCCGGCGGCAGCGT
>JANNIB010000264.1:0-1879 GCA_031404695.1 Acidobacteriota bacterium | reverse complement strand
ATCATACAGAGTTCTGTATCGACACGCGATCCAGCTTCATCCAACTGAGCGTGCTTCCAGGCTCGTCGCCCTGGAAGGCAGCAGCACGCTCACCCGCCTGCTCGAAGCCCAGGCCGCGCTGCTGCTGCGGCCGATGGCGCTGCGCGTGCAAGTGCGCAGCTTCGAAGTGGTGTGCCGCGCGGTGGAGGCCAAGCTCGGCATCGGCGTGCTGCCCCTGGCCGCCGCGCGCAGCTTTGCCGGCACGATGGGCCTGGCCGTCGAGCCGCTCGCCGATGCGTGGGCACTGCGCGCGATGCGGCTGTGCACGCGGCTCGAGCCCGAGGCGAAGTCAGCGCTGGGGGCGCTGGTGGGGCATTTGCAGGGGTTGGCGGATTGAGAGGGTGTTTGCGGCGAGGGCGCATGGGGTAGGGGCGGTGGTCCGCGTGCGGCCGAGGACGCGCAGCAAGCACCGACAGATCGAACGGCTCGTGCTACCGCATTGCGGACGGCGAGGTCAATGCTTCGGAGGTCGACAATCGGCCATCAGCAGTCGGTCAGGGTCGCCAATCGAACGACAGGAACAGACTGGCCGCAGTCGTTCGTCGGCGCGTGGTCAGCACCGGCTTCCGATCCATCGGCGACAGCCGATCTGGCGAACTCGCTGCCCCGAAGCTGCCGGTCGGAGCCACGCAAAAGAAGCTGTGCGCGATGGAGCGCATTTCGTCATTGTCTTTGGCGGGCGCGACCAGCAGCGTGCGCTGCGACATCACGAAGACTTGGGGACTGAGGGCCATGAGCAGAGGCAGAGCGAGCGGCTCCATCGGCGACGCACCGGATCGTGGGCTCAACTCGCGAACGTCATGCGCGCGTTGACGAGTTCACGGTCTGCGGTCAGGTGGCGCGCCGTCACCCGGAGATGCGGACGACGTTCAGCCCCTGCGAGTGCCCCGTGCCAACGTGCTTCAGCGCGGCACCCGCCTCCGCGAAAGACCAAGTGCGCTCGACCACCGGCCTCATGGCGCCGGCCTCGATCAGCTCACGCATGACAACAAGGTCGGCGGCATTCAATTTCTGCATGAACATCTTGACGCGCTTGCCGCCGAAGGAGAACACGAGAAGGCCACCGATGATGCGAACGAAGGGGCCGAGCCAGTCGCCGCCACCGCCCGAACACGGCACATAGCGGCCCCCGGCGTTCAAGACCCGTTTGCAATCCGACAGGGTGCGGTTGCCGGCCATGTCCATCAGTACGTCGAAGCGCGCCCCACCCTCGACAAAATCGCTCTTCGTGTAGTCAATGACCTCGTCGGCACCGAGCGATCGCACGAGTTCGACGTTGCGCGTGCTGCAGACCGCAGTGACGTGTGCGCCGAGCGACTTCGCGAGCTGCACGGCCCACGTACCGACGGCACCCGCCGCTCCGTTGACGAGTACACGCTCACCGGCCTGCAGGTGGCCCGCGTCGCGCAGGCCCTGGAGCGCTGTCGTGCCCCATGGAACAGCCGCCGCCTCCTCGAACGAGAGGTTTTTCGGTTTGTGCGCGACAAGCTTCGCGGGCATCACCAGGTATTCCGCAAAGGCACCGATGAGGGCCTGCCCGCAAACCTCATCACCGACACGAAAGCCGGTGACGCTAGCGCCAACCGCCACCACGCGGCCCGACATCGCAGCGCCGGGCACCTTGTGCTTCGGCCGGGGGAATCCGCCAAAAAGGCTCAGCCGAACGAGATAGGGCTTGCCGGTGATGATGTGGTGATCGCCAATGCTCACGCCCGCCGCGACCACGCGATTGAGCACGTCGTCCGCGCCCGGCACCGGCGTTTCAACTTGACCCAGCGTCAGCACCTCGGGCTCGCCGTACTGGTGGTTAACGATGGCTTTCATGGCTCGCCGTGCGGGC
>JANNIB010000263.1:0-1546 GCA_031404695.1 Acidobacteriota bacterium | reverse complement strand
TGCTTGCGCAGCAGGTAGATGCAGGTGAGGGAGGCGGCGATGAGCCCGCCGTAGAAGACGCCGCCCGAGCGCAGCAGCGAGAAGAACTCCTCGCGGCTGCTCGTGAAGTGGTTGAAGTCGACGATGAAGAGCAGGCCCTTGGCGCCGACCAGCGCGGCGATGATGACCCAGATGCCGAGGTCGAGCACCCGGTTGCCGTCGAAGCCGGCCGCGGTGGCCCGCCGCACCGCCATCCACAGGCCGAGCAGGTAGGCGGCCGCCAGCAGCACGCCGTACGAGTAGATCGTGACGGGGCCGGCCTCAAGCAGGATTGGGTGCACGTCGATATCCCATGACGTCGAGCGCGACGTCGAGCAGCAGGAAGACGACGCCGACCGAGATGGCGGCGTCGGCGATGTTGAAGGCCCAGAAGTGCCAGTCGCCCCGGTAGGCGTCCACGAAGTCGAGCACGTACCCCGCCGTGGCGCGGTCGATGAGGTTACCGATGGCGCCACCGAGCACTCCGGCCAGCCCGATGCGGGCCAGACGCTGTTCGGCCGGCAGGCTGGCCGCGTACCACGCGACGCCGGCCAGCGCCGTGCCGGCGACAATCATCAGCACCAGCGTCTTGAACGGAAAGTCCACGCTGTTGAGCATGCCGAACGCGGCGCCGGTGTTGTGGACGCGGGTCAGGCTGAGCCAGCCGGCCACTACATCGATGCTCTCGTGCAGCTCGAGGCGACCGCGGACCAGGGCTTTGGTCCACTGGTCGAGGGCGACGACCACGACGGCGATGACGAGTTCGAGGCGGCGCATGAATCGCCTACCGACTGACCGCTTCGGCCAGCGCCTCGACACAGCGCGGACACAGGCCTTCGCGTCCCGAGTCCACCGACACCTCGGGCACGACCCGCCAGCACCGCTCGCACTTGGTGCCGTCGGCCCGCGTGACGGTCACGCCCGGCGCGTCGTCGGCGCCGCCACCGGCGGTGAGCCGCACGGTCGAGACGCCGAAGAGCATCGGCAACGACGCCTCGTACCGTGTCAGCAGGTCGAAGGCGGCGCCGGCCGCCTGCACGTCGACGGCCGCCGACAGGTTGCCGCCGATGGTCTTGTCCTGCCGCTTCTGCTCGAGCGCCACGTTCACGATGTCGCGCACGGCGCCCAGACGCGTCCAGCGGTCGACCAGGTCCTGGTCGAGCAGGCCCTCCAGGTCGCGCGGGAAGAGCGCCATGTGCACCGACGACTCGCGTTTACCAGGCAGTCCGCGCCACAGCTCGTCCATCGTGACCGAGAGAATCGGCGCCAGCAGCCGGGCCAGGCCGTCCACGACCGTGAACATCGCCGTCTGACCAGAACGCCGCGCCGCCGACCGGGCGCCGAACGTGTACATCCGGTCCTTGGTGACGTCTACGTAGAACGCGCTCACGTCCACGGTGATGAACTGGACGGCGAGCTGGAAGACGGTGGGGTAGTCGTAGTCGTCGTCGTCGTAGGCCTGGACGATCTCCGTGGCCACCTCGGCGTAGCGGGCGAGCAGCCAGCGGTCCACTTCCTCGAGACGGGC
>JANNIB010000262.1:0-2744 GCA_031404695.1 Acidobacteriota bacterium | reverse complement strand
TGGCGGGCACGTAGGGCGTGAAGGCCTTGGGCGCGGCGCCGCCCGTTGCCGACGTCGTGGAGGTGTGAGCCATGGCCCGGGATGGTAGCGCAGGAGCGGCGGCGGCGCGCTTTCGAGGCTTTACCGCTCTTGGCACTTTGCCGTATTCTGGCGAAGCTTGTGAATTCTCAGAACAAGCGGAAGGCCGCCACCGAGCAGGTGTCGGAACTCACGACAGGCCGCCTCTCCGTCTATCTCCGCTGCCTCAACCAGCTCGAAGCCGATGGGGTCGAGACCATCTCGTCCCAGACGCTGGCCGAGCGCTTCCACCTGAACGCGGCCCAGATCCGAAAGGACCTGGCGTATTTCGGGGAGTTCGGCGTGCGCGGCGTCGGCTACTACGTGAAGGATCTGAAGCTGCACCTGCGCCAGATCCTCGGCCTCGACCGCAAGCTGAAGGTGGCGGTGATGGGCGCCGGCAACCTCGGCCTGGCGCTGGCCGACTACCCGGGCTTCCGCCGCGAGGGCTTCGAGATCGTCGCCATGTTCGACAGCGCCGATGGCAAGATCGGCGAGCGCTCGCGGGGCGGGATTCCGATTCACGACATCCGCGACATCCGGAAGGTCCTGAAGAAGGAACGCGTCGACATCGCCGTGCTGGCGGTGCCGGCCGAGGCCGCCCAACACGTGCTCGATCAGGTGGCTGGCAGCGGCGTGAAGGCGGTGCTGAACTTCTCGCCCGGTACGCTGCTGGTGCCCGACGGCATCAAGTTGAAGAGCGTGGACCTCACGGTCTCGCTCGAGAGTCTGTCGTTCTTCCTGGCGCAGGGCGACCCCACGTCCTGACCGCCGCACCCCGAGGAGGGCGCATGCCCCGACCCCCGCGATTGACCCACGCCGATGCCGAAGGCCGCCTGCGCATGGTGGACGTCGGCGGCAAGGCCGTGACCGCACGCGAGGCCGTGGCCTCCGGGCACGTCGCGCTGTCGGCGGCGACCCGCCGCGCGGTCCGCGCCGGCCGTTTGAAGAAAGGCGATCCGCTGCAGGCGGCCCGCCTGGCCGGCGTGATGGCCGCCAAACGCACGTCGGATCTGATTCCGCTCTGTCATCCGCTCGTCCTCACCGGCATCGACGTCGAGCTCACGCACACGCCGCGCGGCATCGGCATCCGCGCCGCCGTCCGCACCGAGGGGCAGACCGGCGTCGAGATGGAGGCGCTGACGGCGGTGTCGGTGGCCGCCCTCACGGTCTACGACATGCTCAAGGCCATCGACCAGCGCATGGTGATCGAAGACGTGCGGCTCGAGGAGAAACGGGGCGGCCGCTCGGGCCACTACCGCCGCGCCGCGCGTCCGGTGCGGAGCCGGGCCCGGTGACGATTCTCGTCTCGATTCAGCAGCCGGTCGCGGCCTGGCAGGTTCCGGAGGCGGCGGTGGCGCGCCTCATCGCCCGGTGTCCTCAGCACGAGGTCGTCCATGCGACGACGCCCGAGGCCCGGGCCGAGGGCCTGCGCCGATGCGACATCGCCTTCACGTGGATCCTGTCGGCGGCGGAGCTGACCTCCGCGCCGCGTCTCTCCTGGGTGCACACCTCGGCGGTCGCCGTGGGCACCTTGTGCCTGGCGGAGCTGGCCGCGCGCGGCATCGTCGTCTCGAACTCGCGGCAGATCCAGTCCACGCCGATTGCCGAGCACGTCTTCGCGTTGCTGCTGGGCCTGACGCGGCGCCTGCCGCTGGCGTTCGAGCGTCAGCGCGAGGGGCGATGGGCGCAGAACGAGTTCGGCGGACCGCACCTGCCGTCGGTGCTGCGCGGTCAGACGCTCGGCGTCGTCGGGCTCGGCTCGATTGGCGCGGAAGTGGCGCGCCTCGGCGCCGCTTTCGGCATGCGCGTGGTGGGCGTGCGGCGCGACGCCGCGGCGGGCGTCCCTCCAGGCGTCAGTGAAGTGTGGAGCGCCGACGGACTGGACCACCTGCTCGCCGCGGCCGATGTCGTCGTCATCGCGGCGCCGCTCACCGCTGAAACCGAGGCGCTGTTCGATGCGACGCGGCTCGCACGCATGCGCCCGGGAGCGCGGCTCGTGAACGTGGCGCGCGGGCAATTGGTGGATACCGGCGCGCTGGTGGACGCGCTCGTCTCCGGACATCTCGGCGGTGCGGCCCTCGACGTCTTCCACGAGGAGCCGCTGACCGCGTCGCATCCGATCTGGCGCGCGCCGAACGTCCTCCTCACGCCGCACACATCCGGCTTCCGTCCCAATCACTGGACCGAGGTCGTCGATCTCTTCGTCGAGAACATCGGCCGCCGTGACGCGGGCCTGCCCGTGCACTGGCAGGTCGATCCCGCGCGTGGCTACTGAGCGACGGCCGCCCTACGCGCCGCATCTCGACGGCCTGCGGGCGCTGTCGGTGGCCGCGGTCGCCTGGTCGCACTGGTTGCCGGACTGGCAGGCCGGCCTGCCGCTCGGCGCGGGGGTGCACCTGTTCTTCGTGCTGAGCGGGTTTCTCATCACCCGCATCCTGCTCGGCCTGCGCGATGCACCCGATCGCGCCCACGCGATCGGACGCTTCTATCTGCGCCGGGCGCTGCGTCTCTTCCCGGCGTTCTACGTGGTGCTGGCGTTGGCGGTGGCCGCCGACGTGCCGCTGGCCGCCACCACGTGGAGGTGGCACGCGACGTATCTGTCGAACTTCTACATCGCGTGGCAGGGCGTGTGGCAGGGGCACTTCAGCCACTTCTGGTCACTGGCCGTCGAAGAACAGTTCTAT
>JANNIB010000261.1:0-8109 GCA_031404695.1 Acidobacteriota bacterium | reverse complement strand
CTGAAGGTGGCGGCCGAGAACCTCGGCGTCGCGCGCTTCATGTATGACGATCCCTACCAGGTCATCAAGACGCAGCGCTACGGCCAGTCGTTCAACCTCGACGGCATCTGGGGCGGCAACATGTATGCGGGCGGCGCCGGCGCCATCCTGCCCAACAAGATCACCTCGAAGCACAATTTCCGCTACGTGCCCGGCCAGACTGGCCCCGACATCGTCGCCAAGCTCAAGAAGCAGCTGGTGAAGAACGGCTATCCCGACGTCGACGTGAAGATCATCGGCGACGTGCCGTGGGCGCTCATGAATTCCGACAACGAGATCGGCCGCGCCATGCAGCGCACCTACCAGATCATGGGCATCCCGCACGCGCCGGTGCGGGCCGACTGGGGCATCGGCGGCGGCGGCGCGGCGGCGGGCGGCTACTGGCCCGCCTACATGTTCGGCAACGGCGAAGTGGGCGAGAAGATCTCCCCCTTCAAGGGCGTGCCAATCGTGATGGGCGGCGCCGGCCTCGGCGGCCGCGCGCATGCGGCCAACGAATACTACGTGATTGAGGGCGCGGGCAAGGTCTACGGACTGGCGGGCGCCGAGAAGGCCGTCGCGACCACGATGTATGCCTTCGCCGGCAAGGTGCCGGCGGCGGCGAAGAGCACGAACTAACAGGCGGGGCTCGGGGCCCGGGTCTGGGGGCTCGGGCCGGGCCGACGCTGGAAGGCTCAGTCTCACATGATCGGGGTTCGCAGTCTCGAAAAGGAATATCACGTGGGCGACCACGTGGTGCGGGCCCTCAGGGGCGTCACGCTGGATATCGCCGGCGGCGAGTTCGTGACGGTGGTCGGCCCGTCGGGCTCGGGCAAGTCGACCTTCATGCATATCCTGGGATGTCTCGACCGGCCCACGCGGGGTCAGTACCTGCTGGGCGGCCGCGACGTCTCGACCCTGCCGCACGACGAGCTGGCGCGGGTGCGCAACGAGACGATTGGGTTCGTCTTCCAGGGCTTCAACCTGCTGTCGCGGACCTCGGCACTCGAGAACGTCGAGCTGCCGCTGCTCTACACCCGTCAGGGCGCGGTGAAGGCGGCCGAGCGGCGTGAGCGGGCGCGCCGGGCGTTGGCCGCGGTGGGCCTCACCGACCGCGAAGAGCACCATCCCAATCAGCTGTCCGGCGGCCAGCAGCAGCGCGTCGCGATCGCGCGCGCGCTCGTGAACGAGCCGTCGCTCCTGCTGGCGGATGAACCGACCGGCAACCTCGACACCGCAACCAGTCACGAGGTGATGGAGGTGTTTGCGAAGCTGCGCGCCGAGCGCGGCATCACCATCGTCGTCATCACCCACGAGCGCGACATCGCGGCGTGGGGCACCCGCACCATCGACTTCAAGGACGGCGTCGTGGTGAGCGACCAGCAGCATCAGCCCACCATGGGCGCCCACGCGCCCGTCAGCGCGTAACCAGCTTCGCCCGCTTCAGGAGTCCCCGCCGTGGCGTCACCGATTCAGCGTCTCCGTAACCTGCATCCGTCGATCGACATCGGGTTCAAGGCCCTCACGCGCAACCGCCTGCAGACCGGCCTGACGATGCTCGGCATCACGGTTGGCGTGGCGACGGTGCTGGCGATGATGGCCGTGGGCGCCGGCGCGCAGCGCTCGATCGAGCAGCAGGTGCGTGCGGCGGGCCTGAATCAGCTCACCATCAAGGCCGGGAACTGGAAGCCGAAGACAGAAGACTCGGGCGGCGCCGTGGCCCACCAGGGCGACGCCGAAGACACCATGCGGCTGCCGGTCGAGGAGTTGATGCCGGTGCTGCCGGACGCCGGCGACCCGTTTGCCGGCGCCGCCGATGTGCTGACTGTCGACTTCCATCCAGAAGACGATCCGATGGAGAAGCACGACCACCCGCTGGCCTGGCAGCGGCTTGGCGATCTCGAAGCCGGACTTGGCGCCTCGACCACGCTGTCGTTCGCCGACGCCGAAGCCATCCGTGAACTGCCGGGCGTGCAGTATGTGGCCGGCGGCGTCCACGGCAATGCGCGCGTCCATTTCGAGGAGAAGCGCTGGTTCACGCGCATGCACGGCACCGACCTGCACCTGCTCGACATCAAGCGCACCTGGACGCTGCGCAGCGGCCGCTTCTTCACCGAAGAAGAGCAGGACGACAAGGCGATGGTGCTGGTGCTCGGCTCGGTCGTCGCCGAGAAGGTCTTCGGCGAGAAGGTCGATCCGGTGGGCAAGGACCTGACGCTCTGGAATCAGAACTTCCGGATCATCGGCGTGGTGACCAGCGCCAGCTGGGTGGTGCGGCCGGCGGCGGGCGACGATGAGTTCGACGCCGTCTACATGCCGTACACGACCACCCACCAGCTGCTGAACCTGACCAAGCTGAACGACATCACCGTCACGGCGGCGTCCACCGGTGAGGTGTCGTCGGTGAGCAAGCGCATCACCGAGCTGCTGCGCCAGCGCCACGGCATCACCAACGAGAAGCCCGACGACTTCACCATCTCGACCCAGGCCACGCGCGCGATCACGACCGGCGGCCTGCCGCCCAACGTCGCCGCCGCCATTGCCGGCAACGTCAAGGAACTGGAGCGCGTCACCCTCGAGCAGCTGGCCGGCACGCTCGAACGCGCCAGCGGCACCATGCGCTGGCTGCTGGCCGCCGTCGCTGCCGTGTCGCTGCTCGTGGGCGGCATCGGCATCATGAACATCACGCTGCTGTCGGTGACCGAACGCACCAAGGAGATCGGGCTGCGGATGGCGGTGGGCGCGCGCGGCAAAGACGTCACGCGCCAGTTCCTCACCGAAGCGGTGGCCATCAGCCTCGCCGGTGGCGCCGTGGGCGTCGTGCTGGGGCTGGCGGCGTCGTATTTCATCTCATCGACGCTGCGCTGGGCCACGGTGGTCTCGCCCGGCTCGGTGTTCATCGCCTTCGGCGTCTCGGCTGCCGTAGGCGTGCTCTTCGGCTGGTACCCGGCGCGTCGCGCCGCTGAACTCGATCCCATCGACGCGCTGCGTCACGAATAGACGGAACCAACGTGCTGCGACTTCTCGCCGTCAGCGGACAGATCGCCTGGAAGGCGCTCGGCCGCAACCGCCTCCGCTCGGGCCTCACGACGCTCGGCGTCGTCATCGGCGTGGCTGCCGTCATCGCCATGGTCGCGCTTGGTAACGGCGCCAGGGCCTCGGTCGAGCGCACGCTGAAGACCGCCGGCACGAGCATCGTGCAGGTGAGCGCCGGCAACTTCACCAAGGGCGGCGAGAGCATGAACATCGCCTCGGGCCTGGGCTCGGCCACCACGCTCACCAGGGCCGACGCGGCCGAGATGCGCCGCCTCGAGAACGTCGTGCACGTGGCCGCCGGGCTGCGCTCGCGCACCTTCATCGTCGCCTCGCCCGAGGCGCGGATCTTCACGCTCGTGCACGGCACCGAAGAATCGCTCGGCGACATCCACGGCTGGACCTGGCTCGAGGGCGAGGGGTTCACGGCGGAGGACGTCGAGACAGGAGCGGCCAAGGTGGTGCTGGGCCGTATCGCCAGCGCGCGGCTCTTCGGCGACGGCGTCGATCCGACAGGGAAACTCGCGAAGATCCACGACCGCGACTTCGAAGTGGTGGGGATGATGCGGGCGGTGGACGCCGACCAGGACGAAGCGGCCTTCGTGCCGGTCACGACCCTGGGTGCGCTCACCGATCGCACGACGTGGCTGCAGACCATCACCGTCGGGGTGACGGAAGCCGGCGTCGCGACGTCGGTGGGCGATGCGATCACGGCGCTGCTGCGCGAGCGCCATGCGTCGCACATCAAGGCCGCGGTGGCGCGCGCGTCAGGTTCGCTCGGCGGCCTGCAGGCGCCAGGCAGCGGCAACGGCCGCATGGGGCCGGCGGATGACTTCGTGGTGAAGACGCTGGCCGGCGCGCAGGTGACCAAGGGCCTCTACACCGAGGTGGCCGCCTTCGCGCTCGCCAACATGCCGAAGCTCGACTCGGCGACGATGGAGGAGATGTCGGGCACGCTCAACCGCGCCGGCACGACGATGACGGCACTGCTGGCCAGCATCGCCGGCATTTCGCTGGTGGTCGGCGGCATCGGCATCATGAACATCATGCTGGTGTCGGTGACCGAGCGCACCAAGGAGATCGGGCTGCGCCTGGCGATGGGGGCGCGCCGCAAGGACGTGCTGGTGCAGTTCCTGGTCGAAGCGGTGGTGCTGAGCCTGATTGGCGGCATCGTCGGCATCGCCGCCGGCATCGGCGCCGCGCGCGGGCTCACCGCGCTCATGTCGTGGCCCACCTACGTGTCGCCGCAGGCGATCGCGCTGGCGTTTGCGATTTCGGCCGTCATCGGCATCACGTTTGGCTACTACCCGGCGCGCCGGGCGTCGAAACTCGACCCGATCGTCGCCCTGCGTCGCGACTGAGGCGGCGCGGCATCTGCCCATTTGTAACGGGGTCTGTCACCGTCACGAATTGTAACGGGGTCTGTCACCTGGTGGTGGCACCGCGGCAACTGCCGTCGGTCGTCCGATGCCGCTTGAGCTCTCCACCCGTCGCCTGGCGCTGGTCCCGTTCACCAACGCCGACCTCGACGCGGTCCACGCGCTGTGGACCGACGCCGACATGCGTCGCTATCTATGCGACGACAAGATCGTCCCGGTCGAGCAATCGCGCGAGTGGCTCGAGGGCAGCACCCGCGAGTTCGCGGCGCGGCGCTTCGGCCTCTGGGGCGTGCACGACAGAGCGGGTGGCACCCTCATCGGCTTCAGCGGCTGTCGCCAGTGGCCCACCGGCGAGCCCGAACTGATGTACGGGCTGCTGAGGCAGTGGTGGGGTCGGGGCCTTGCGACCGAGAGCGCCATCGCGGTGCTCGACTACGTGTTCGAGACGCTCGGGCATCCCGTGGTAATGGCGGCGACCGATCCGCCCAACGTCGCCTCCATCCGCGTCATGGAACGCCTCGGCATGGCCTTTCACGCACGCTGCGAGATGCACGGGCTCGACACGGTCGTCTACCGCCTGTCGCGCGAACGCTGGCGGCGCGGGCGCGCCGGCGCCGCCGACTGAGGCATCATGGAGCCCGTGCAGGAGGGTCACCCGCTCCCGGCGCTGGCGTTCCGACGGGCCGCGCCCGGCGACGGCGACGCACTCTGGACGATCCTGCACGCCGTGCTGGCGGCCGGCGACACCTACACCTGGGCGCCCGAGACGTCGCGCGAGGACGCCCTCGCGCTCTGGCATCCACCGGGCGGCCACACGGTCGTGGCCCACCGCGACGGCCAGCTCGCCGGCACCTATCTGCTCAAGGCCAACCAGCCCGGCCTCGGCAGCCACGTGGCCAACTGCGGCTACATGGTCGCGCCCGACGCTCGTGGCGGTGGGGTGGGCGAGGCGCTGTGCCGGCATTCGCTCGACCTCGCCCGATCGCTAGGCTTCCGCGCGATGCAGTTCAACGCGGTCGTCAGCACGAACCTCGGCGCCGTGCGGCTCTGGGAGCGCTGCGGGTTCGCCATCGTCGGCACCGTGCCCGGCGCCTTCCGTCACCCGCGGCATGGCGACGTCGCCATCCACGTCATGCACCGGTTCCTGTGACGGCGGCGTCGAACGGCCAGGTGTCGGGTTCCGTCCAACCTTCGGGGACTGTCCCTATTCAGGCCCGGGCCAGAATAGGGACAGTCCCGGAAACAGCATGACGTCCGAGCCGGTCATCCGCGTGCAGGCCCTGCGCAAGTCGTACGGCCGCACGCTGGCCGTCGACGGGGTGAGCTTCGAGGTCGCCCGCGGCGAGATCTTCGGCCTCATCGGGCCCAACGGCGCCGGCAAGACCACCACCATGGAATGTGTGGAAGGCCTGCGCGCGCCCGACAGCGGCTCGATTGCCGTGCTCGGCCTCGATCCGGTGCGCGACGTGCGGGCGCTGCAGGAACGGATCGGCGTGCAGCTCCAGGAGGCGCAGCTCCAGAAGCGCATCACGGTGCGCGAAGCCGTGGGATTGTGGGCCGCGCTTTACCAGGCGCCGATGGACGGCGACCGCCTGCTCGACCAGCTCGGCCTGCGCGAGAAGCAGCATGCGTGGTTCATGACGCTCTCGGGCGGACAGAAGCAGCGCCTGCTGATCGCGCTGGCCCTCATCAACGATCCCGAGGTGGTGTTCCTCGACGAGCTCACGACCGGACTCGACCCGCAGGCCCGGCGCGCCATCTGGGACCTGGTGCGCGGCATTCGCGCCCGCGGCAAGACGGTCTTCCTCACGACCCATCTGATGGAGGAGGCCGAGCGGCTGTGCGACCGGGTCGCGATCATCGACCGCGGGCGGCTCGTCGATCTGGGCACGCCGGCCGACCTGGTGCGGCGTCATTGCCCGGCAGCCACGGTCGTGGCCGTCACCGACGATCCGGCGGCGCCGGCGGCCTTCGCCGCCATCCCGGGCGTGACGTCGGTCACGCAGGATGGCGCCACCTTCACGATTCGCGGGCGCGCCGCCGATCTGGTCACCGAGGTGATCCGGTGCCTGGCGTTGCGCCAGATTCACGTGCACGACTTCCGCACCGACCTACCGACGCTCGAAGACGTGTTTCTCGAAACGACGGGCCGCGCCATGCGCGACTGAGGCGAGTGATGCTGCGAGGACTCTGGCGACTCACCTGGCTCGAGGTGAAGATCTTCGTGCGCGAGCCGCTCGGCGTCTTCGGCACGGTGGGCGCGCCGGTGCTCGTCTTTCTCGCCGTGAGTCGCCTGCTCGGTGGGCGCCCGCGGCCGCCAGGCGCCACGCCGGGACTGGCTGCTGACCTGCCAGTGGTCGTCGCGATGCTGGTCTCGGTGGGCGCGATCCTGTCGCTGGTGGCCATCATGGCGATCTACCGCGAAGGCGGCATCCTCAAGCGCCTGCGCGCGACGCCGCTACGCCCGCACACCATCCTGACCGCCCACGTGCTCGTGAAGCTGCTGTTCTCGACGATCACGCTGGCCATCATGGCGCTGGCGGGGCGGCGGCTCGTGCCCGACGGCGTGGAGGCGCCGTGGCTGTCGTTCGGCGTGGCCGTCATCTTCAGCGCGGCGTGTGTGCTCTCGATGGGTTTCGTCATTGCGAGCATCGTGCCCACGGCGCGCTTCGCGCAGCCGCTCGGCGCTCTGGTGCTCTATCCGATGCTCGGGCTGTCGGGGCTGTTCGTGCCGGTCGAGGCGCTGCCGCCAGGACTGCAGCTGGTCGCGCGCGGATTGCCGTTCACCTACGCCGTGAACCTGCTGCGCGGCATCTGGCACGGTGAGAGCTGGGCGAGCCACGCTGGCGACGTCGGGGTGCTGGCGCTGGTGTTCGTGGTAAGCGCGGCGGTGTCGGCGCGCGTCTTCCGTTGGGAGTAGATGGCGCCGCCGCCCCCGTCAGGGCGGCGTGGGCGGCGTCTGGATGACGAAGGGGACCTCGACTTCATGTGGTTCGCCCTGCATCGCGTAGGTGATCTTCACGTAGGCGTCGTTGCCGGGCACCGGCCGGCCCTTTGCGATCCACGACTCGCCGCTGTCGTCGATGGCCAGGGGCAGCACCTCGTCGGGCTCGCCGGGTCGCGTGATGACCATCCGCACGTTGGCCGCCACCGACGCCGGCAGCTCCGCGCGCACCGGGTCGGTGAACCAGATGCGGTGGGCGCCGTCGCGCGACAACACCACCTCGTAGTGGATGTCGCCGTTCATCAGCACCATGCCGCCCTTGTGCGGCGAGTGGTCGCCGTGAGCGCCGACCATCCCCTGATGCTGGGGATCGACCGGCGGCGCCGCCGCGGGGGGGCGGGCCGCCGGCGCGGCCGGCTGATTGGAACAGCCGGCCAGCAGCAGGGCGGCACCCAGGCACACGAGGGAGCGCATCGACGGCGACACGTGCGGGCGGGCCCTCAGGGCAGCTCTTTGTAGATCGCGGCCACGTTGTCCTTCGCGCGCGCCATCGTGTAGCTGCTGAAGGTCGCCGGCAGCGTCAGCTCGGCGGCCGCCTGCTCGGCGGTCTTGCCGGCCTTCTTCGCGGTCTGCACCGCGGTCAGAAACGCGCGCGTGAAATCGCCGAACTCCACGAAGTCCTGCCAGCGCATCACGGTGCTGTGGCCGGGAATCACCGTATCCACGTTCTTGATG
>JANNIB010000260.1:0-9375 GCA_031404695.1 Acidobacteriota bacterium | reverse complement strand
TGTTGCCGCCCCAGATGCCGTCGAGGTTGAACGACTGGCCGTAGCGCTGCGTCTTGATGACCTGGTAGGGATCGTCATACATGAAGCGCGCGACGCCGAGGTTCTCGGCCGCCACCTTCAGGTCCATGCCCTTGGCCCCGGCGCGCAGGCTCTCTTCCTGCTCGGCGGTCAACGGCCGGATGCCGTCGTAGAAGCCGTCGATCTTCGGCGTGTTGCCGTCGTCGCTCACGAGCGACGCCAGCATCTTGATGTGACGCCAGGCCGGGCTGTCGGTGCCGCGCTTGTTGCTGCCGTGGATGTCCGACACGGTGGGCCCGCGGCCCCACGCCGTGCCCGACGTGGTCAGCTCGACATAAACGCAGCCTTCCGAGCCGCCGCCGTAGCCGCCGCCGCCGCTGGGCGACTGGCCGCCGAAGGTCATCATCGCGTCGGCGCCTTCGAGCAGTTCCGGGTGATCCTTGACCCACTTGCGCAGGCCGATGTCCATCCGTTCCTCATCGCCCTCGGCGATGATGATCAGGTTGACCGGCAGCTTGCCGTGCACGGCCTTGATGGCGCGGAAGGCGTTCAGCTGGGCCATCTGCGGACCCTTGGAGTTGGTGGCGCCGCGGCCGATGAGCACCTTCTTGTAGGGCGCCTGCTCGACGAGCCGGCCTTCGAAGGGCGGGTGCTGCCAGGCGTCGGGCTGCGTCACCGGCATCGTGTCGTACATCCAGTAGACGAGGATGGTCTTCTCGGCGCCTTCGTCACACTTGGCGTAGACGACGGGATTGCTCGGCGAGCCGTATTCGGTGATGCCCGGATCGTAGACCTGGGTCTGCTGGCAGCCCAGCTCGTCGAAGAAGCCCTTCACCATCTCGGCCGACTCGGGAATGCCTTCGCCCGAGTTCGAGATGCTGGGCTGCTGAATCCACTTCTGCAGATTCACGACGTGCTGGTCGATGTTCTCGTCGATGTGGGCGTAGACCTTGGCCAGGTCGGCCGGCACCTGGCTCATGTCGGGCTTGATCTCTTCATCGCCCGAGGGGCGGATGCCGAGCTTCGGCGCCGCCGCGGCCGGCGCCTGAGCGGCGCTATCGGCCGGAGGCGCCGGCTGCTGACACGCAGCCGCGAACAACGCGACCGCACACGTGAACGACAAGGACACCCGACGCATCACACCCTCCATTCAGCTATGCATGCTGTAGGCGGGCATCCCGCCCCAGCACCTAGCCCCCAGCCTCTAGTTCGTAGACTTGCCGGGTGCCGGCGGGATCTTGCCCGCGTAGGCGTAGACCGCCGCGGCAATCGACTTCTCCGCCCCCGCCATGCCCAGCACCTTGCCGGCGCCTTCGATGACCCAGTATTCGTTGGCCGCGTGCGCGCGGCCGCCGTGGCCGCCGCCGCCACCGACGATCGGCACGCCCTTGAAGGGCGACACCCGCTCGCCGACTTCGCCGTTGCCGAACAGATACGCCGGCCAGTAGCCGCCGGCGCCGGCGCCGCCGCCGATGCCCCAGTCGGCGCGCAGCGCGCCGTGCGGGATCCCCATGATGTCGTAGGCGCACGCCATGGCGCGGCCGGCGTCGTTGTCGGAATTCATCAGCGCCCACGGCACGTCGCCGATGAGCTTGATCTCGACGTCCTGGTAGCCGTTCTTGTCGAGCTGCGCGCGCAGCTTCTTCACGATGTCGGGCCCGGTCATGTTGGGCACGTAGCGGAAGTTGTGCTTCGAGGTGATCTTGTTGGGCAGGATGGCGCCGGCGCCGCCCGCATACATGTTGCCGCCCCAGATGCCGTCGAGGTTGAACGAGGTGCCGTAGCGCTGCGTCTTCAGCACTTCGTACGGATCGTCGAACATGAAGCGCGCCACGCCGAGGTTCTCGGCCGCCACCTTGAGGTCGGCGCTCTTCGCGCCGGCCCGCAGGCTGGCTTCCTGCTCCGGGGAGAGTGGCTGAATGCCCTCGAAGAAGCCGTCGATGAGCGGCGTGTTGCCGTCGTCGCTCACGAGCGAGGCCAGCATCTTGATATGGCGCCAGGCCGGGCTGTCGGTGCCGCGCTTGTTGCTGCCGTGAATGTCCGACACGGTGGGCCCGCGGCCCCAGGCCGTACCCGACGTCGTGAGTTCGACGTAGACGCAGCCTTCCGAGCCGCCGCCGAAGCCGCCGCCGCCGCTCGGGCCTTGGCTGCCGAACCGGATCATGCCGTCGACGCCTTCGAGCAACTCGGGGTGATCCTTGACCCATTTGCGCAGGCCGATGTCCATCCGCTCTTCGTCGCCTTCAGCCACGAACACCAGATTGACCGGCAGCCTTCCATGCACGGCCTTGATGGCGCGGAAGGCGTTGAGCTGCACCATCTGCGGGCCCTTGGAGTTGGTGGCGCCGCGGCCGATGAGCACCTTCTTGTAGGGCGCCTGCTCGACCAGGCGCGCCTCGAACGGCGGATACTGCCACGCATCGGGCTGCGTCACCGGCATCGTGTCGTACATCCAGTAGATGAGCAGCGTCTTCTCGGCACCCTCGTCGCACTTGGCATAGACGATCGGGTTGCCGGGCGAGCCGTATTCAGTGATGCCGACGTCGAAGACCTGTGTCTGCTGGCAGCCCAGCTCGTCGAAGAAGCCCTTCACCATCTCGGCCGACTCGGGAATGCCTTCCCCCGAGTTGGAGATGCTCGGCTGCTGGATCCATTCCTGCAGGTTGACGACGTGCTGATCGATGTTGTCGTCGATGTGCGTGAAGACCTTCGCCAGGTCGTCAGGCACCTGGGTCATGTCGGGCTTGATCTCTTCATCGCCGTAGGGGCGGATGCCCAGCTTCGGCGCGGTGGCGGTGGTGGTCGTGGCCGGCGCGGAGGCCGGCGGCGCCGCCGGCTGCGAGCAGGCCGCGGTGAGGGCGAGAACCGACAGAGACAGGAACGACAGCCGGCGCATCGGCGCTCTCCTCAAGAACGAACCGGCGCCGTGGATCGACGCCGGGGATGCCGCATTGAAACCGTCACAGCGCCGGAAGTCAATTGGGATCGTGCCAAAATGCGTGTCTCGCGATGTCATCGATGCGTGGCGCAAATCTCGACATTTCGCGGCCCGTGCCTCGCGCGCGCGCTAGATCGGTCCGCTTCGCGCGTCGCGACATGCTGCGGGCCTCGGTGGCGGCGCTGGTGGGCGGCGCCGCCACCGCCGTCTCCGGCTGCGGTTTCGGGTTGCGCGACACCACCGCGCCGGCGCTCGAGTCCGCCTCGCTCGCGGCGCGCTACGTCCGCATCGCCCTGCAGTTGGCCAGACATCAGCCGTCGCTGGTCGAGCAGTGGACCGGGCCGGAGGACCTCGCCCGCGGCCTGCGGGTGCCGGTCGCCATGCTGCAGACGGAGCTGACGGCGCTCGTCGCCGACGCCGAGCGCGCGGCGGCGGATCCGCTGGCGTCGGCGGCGCTGGCGCGCGCACGGGCCGATGCCCGGGCCACCAACCGCCCGGTGCCCATGGACGCGGTCGCCGACGCCATCCGCGTCACCTACCTCGTCGGACAGATTCGCGCCCTCGACGACGCGGCGAGCCGGCTGCTCGGTGTGTCGCGCCCGTTCGCGGATCAGGCGCGGCGCACGTTCGGCCAGGCAGCGCCACCGCGCGACGGCGCCGACCTCGACGCGCGGCGGGCAGAGCTGTCGGCATTGGTGCCCGGCGTCGGCTCGCTGGCGGCCCGGCACGCCGCTTTCCGCCGCGCCGCGGCCGTGCCGCCCGATCGCGTCGAAGCGGTGTTCCGCGCTGCCGTGGACTGGTGCCGCACCGCCGCGGCGGCGCACCTGACGCTGCCCTCCGGGGAGACATTGACCACACGCGCCGAAGGCACCACGGGATGGGCGGCGTTCTCGCAGCCATCCGGCCCGCGCAGCTCCGAGCTGCGGGTGGCGCGCGGCGGCGGCGCCGATGCCGCGCATCTGCTGCAACTGGCTGCGCACGAGGGCACGCCGGGCCATCACGCGCAGCACGTGCTGGCACGCGTCGCGCTGGCCGAGGGACGCGGCTGGAGCGAACGGCACCTGCATCCGGCCTTCGGTCCGCATCGGCTGTGCGCGGAGGGCGCGGCGGAAGCCGGCGCCGCGCTGCTGCTGCCCGAGGAGACGCGCATCCGCATCCTCGCCGAACTGCTGTTGCCGGCCGCGGGACAACCGCCGGCGCTGGCCGCGCAACTCGTGCGCGTCGAGCGGCGGGCTGCCGCGCTCGACCTCGAAGTCGCCTACATCGCCGCCGACTATCTCGACACCTCGCTCAGCAGCGAAGCGGCCACGGCGCGTCTGCGCGACGACGCGCTGGTGCTCGATCCGGCCGGCATGGTCGGGTTCATCGAGAAGCAGCGCACCCACCTGCTCGCCTACCCGCTGGGGCGCCGCCTGGTGACCGCAGCGCTCGGCAGCGGCGAGAACGCCGTGCGGTGGGCGCGCTTTGCCGACATCTCGACGACGCTGACACTGGCCTCGGGTGTTGGGGAATAATGGCGGGTCGATGAGCACCCGACATCTCGTCCGCCTCGCGCTGCTGGTCACGATCGTCTTCGGCGCGCAGGCGCGCTTCCTGCCGTACCTGCCGGGCGACCCAGCGCTGGCCGGCGTGATTCAGGGGCTGTCGCCCGGCACCGGCTGGGTGGCGCCATTTGTCGGCACGGCCAGCGCGCCGTTCAAGTACGGCCTCATGGCCATCGCGGTGCTGGGCGCCTGGCGCCTGGCCGGCGCGCGCGCCGCGCTCGTGGTCATCGCCGCGCTCGCCCTCGAGCAGTCACTCGGCGAAGCGTCGAAGTCGCTGTTCGGCCGGCCACGGCCGGCCCGCGATCTGGTCGCCGTGATGGGCAACCCGACGGGGCTGTCGTTCCCGTCCACCTTCATGACGCTCTACAGCGTGACGATCGGCGCGCTTGTCGTGCTCGCCTGGCGGCTGCGGCCGAGCGGCCTGCGCACCGGCGTGCTGGCGGCCGGCACGGTCGCACTCGTCATCGCCGCGTGTGCCCGCATCGTGCCCGGCGCGCACTGGCCGAGCGACACCGTGGGCACCATCGCGATCTGTCTCAGTTGGCTGGCCGTAGCGTTCAGCGCCGCCGGCGTTCCCTCCAGGTAATCCACGCATGTCTGTGTCACGCCTCGCCGCCGTCGCCCTCGTTGGCACACTCGCCGCCTGCGCGTCGGAGCCGCCGCCCCCCGCCGCCGACCTGCTGCTCGTGAACGCGAAGGTCTACTCGATGACCTGGCCGGATCCGGCCCCCGATGGCACGCCGGCCAGCGGCGCACCGCACGACGCCGGCACCTGGCGGCCAGACGCCGCCGCCGTCGCCATCTCCGGCGGACGCATCACGCTCGTGGGCGCGCGCGAGATCGTCGAGGCACGCAAGGGCCCGGCGACGCAGGTCGTCGATCTCGGCGGTGCCACGCTCGTGCCGGGGCTGGTGGACTCGCACTCGCACATCCTCGAACTCGGCGCCAAGCTCTCGGCCGTGGACCTGGCGGGCGTGACGACCGAGGCGGAGGCCGTCGATCGCGTGGCCGCCTACGCCGCGAAGGTGCCGAAGGGCGACTGGATCACCGGGCGCGGCTGGGACGAAGGCGCGTGGGCCAATCAGTATCCCGACTGGCGCCTGCTCAGCCAGAAAGTACCCGACCATCCGGTGGTGCTCTACTCACTGCATGGCTTCGCCGTGTGGGCCAACCGCGCGGCGCTCGACGCGGCAAAGATCACGCGCACCACGGCGGTGCCGGTAGGCGGCGAGATCCGTCGGGACGCCCGCGGTGAGCCCACCGGGATCTTCCTGAACCGCGCGACGACGATCATGGTCGGCGCGGTGCCTCCGCCGTCGCCCGCGCAGGTCGAAAGCCAGCTTCTCGCCGGGCTCACCGAGATGGCGCGCTCCGGTTACACCGCCGTGCACGATGCCGGTGTCGACCGCGCGATGCTCGCCGGCTACCAGTCGCTCGACGCGAAGAAGCAGCTGCCGATTCGCGTCTACGTGATGCTCTCGGCGCGCGACCCCGAGCTCTGTCGCGAGTGGGAACAGAAGGGCCCACAGGGCGCCCCGAGCGACATGCTGGTCGTGCGCGCGGTCAAGGCCTACTACGACGGCGCGCTCGGTTCGCGCGGCGCGCGCCTGCTCGACGACTACAGCGACACGCCGGGACACCGCGGCATCAGCGGCGCCGGCTACGGCTTCGACCGGGAGGTCGTGGCGGCGATGATGCGCGCCGGCTTCCAGGTGGGCGTGCACGCGATCGGCGATGCCGGGAATCGCGAGTCACTCGACTTCCTGGACGGGGTGCTCAAAGAGAACGCCCGCGCGCGCGACGGCCGCCACCGCATCGAACACGCGCAGGTCGTGAGCCCGCAGGACATCCCGCGCTTCGCGGCGATGAACGTCATCGCTTCGATGGAACCGCCGCATGCGGTCGAAGACAAGGGCTGGGCCGAGACCCGTGTGGGCGCCGAGCGCATCAAGGGCGCGTATGCGTGGCGCACGCTGCGCAAGGCCGGCGCGCGGCTGGTTTTCAACTCCGACCTCACCGGCTCGGATCACAACATCTTCTACGGCCTGCACTCCGCCATCACGCGGCAGGACAAGACCGGCCAGCCGGCCGGCGGCTGGTATCCCGGCGAGCGGATGACGCCCGAGGAAGCGGTGCGCGGCTACAGCACGTGGGAGGCCTACGCAGCCTTCGCCGAGAGCGACCGCGGACAGATTGCGGCCGGACGCCTCGCTGATCTCTCGGCGCTGTCGGTGGATCCGTTCACGCTGGGCGCGACCGACCCGGCGGCCGTCCTCAGCGGGCGTGTGCGCCTCACCGTAGTGGGCGGCAAGGTCGCCTACACGAGCCACTGACGGTGGCGTTCTCGACGGCGCTCGCCCGGTAGGGCCGGCCCTGCGGCCGACCGACGCCTCAGCGCTGACTCGTCGGCCCGCCGGCGGCACCGAGCACCACCACTTCCTGTCCTTCGATGGGCAAGGCGAGGCCCGGGGAGTTGCGCTTGACGATGGCCGCCAGGCGAGCGCCCTCGCCGCTCACCGGCGTCGTCATGACCATGGTGTTGGTCGCATCACGCGTGACGGGCACGAACGACACCCGGCGGATCTTCGTGCCGTTCACGAGCACGCGCACGACGAGTCCGTCTTTCGAGTCCTCGTATCCGGGTTGATCGAAGGCCGAATGGCCAACGGCGTACAGGATCGGCTTGCCTTTGTAGATCTCGGTGCCCTGGATGGTATGCGTGCCGTGGCCGAACACCAGATCGGCGCCGGCATCGAGCGCGGTGTGTGCGAAGAGCTTCTGGTAGTCCTCGGCCTTCGTGCGATCGGCGCCGGCGCCGCCGCGTTCCGAGGTCTGCTCGTCGCCAAATTGCACCGGCGTGGCGCCGTCGCGGTTGTGATGCGACACGACGACCACGTCGGCTCTGCTGCGGAGGGCCGCGACGTCGGCCTTGAGGCGCGCCAGGTCGCCGGCGTCGATGGTGACGCCGTCGAACGACAGGATGCGGGCGACACCGGGGTTCGTGGCCGTGGCGATCTGCACCGTCTGGCGGTACCAGCGCGCCGTATACTGGCAGGAAGCCGAAGCGGACGCCCTTGCGCTCGATGACGAGCGGCTGGTGCGCCTCGTCGATGTTGCGCCCGCCGCCCACGTGCTTCACGCCGTGCGCGTCGAGCACCCGCATCGTCTCGAGGAGATTCTGCTGGTCCCACACGACGTTGTTGGCCACGCCCACCGCGTCGACACCGGCCGAGACCAGGGCGTTTACGCCCTCAGGGCCAGGATGCACCCATTTCTTGTCGGGAATGTCGCCGGTCGGGCCTTTCGACGGCACGAGCATGCCCTCGAGGTTCGCGTAGACGAGGTCGGCGCGCTGCAGCGTGTCTTTCACGTGCACGAACGCCGTCGCCGGATCGGCGCGCCGCTGCACCTGGATATCGCCGATGATGAGCAGCTCGACGTCGCCGTTGGTGGCGGGCCGCCACGGCCAGACGTCGGCCGACAGACTCGCACCGGCAATGACGAGCCCAAGCGCCGCGATCGCGGCATGACGTGGTGAACAAAACGCGCGGGTCTGTGTCATGGCCGACTCCTTCGGCCGCGGTCGCGGCCGGTGCCACAGTCGCCGAAACCCCTCACCCCTGTCAACGCCGTGGACGGGGTCACGCCATCGGCGGCGGACTTCCGTGCACGAACGGCTCAAGCAGCGTCTCGAGGAACGCGTGGGTCGGGGTGGGCACGCCTACCTCAGCGCCGAGCCGGACCACGGCGCCGCTCAGCCAGGGCAGCTCCAGTGGCTTGCCGCGCTCGAGGTCTTCGAGCATCGACGACTTCGCCTGTGGTGGCACACTTCGGTACATCGAAAAGATGTCGTCGCGCACCTGATCGTCGAGGGCGACACCCATCGCCCGTCCGACGGCCAGGGCCTCATCGACTGCCGCTTCGAGCAGCACCATCAGGCCTGGCGAGGCGCGCAGCACGCCGACCGGCGACCGCGTCGCCGCCGTCATGCCGCTGAACACCGACAGGCGGGCGAACTTGGACCACAGGTCCTTGCCGATGTCGGCGCTGGCGGTGAAGGCGAAGCCGGCGGTGGAGGCCGCGTCGCGCAGCGCCAGCAGCCGCGGCGACATGGCGCCGTCGAGTTCGCCGACGATGAGCGCGTCGAGCGCCGTGTGGCGGATGAGCCCCGGTTCGCCAATGACGGCCGCGACGTAGGCCACACCGCCCGCCACGTGTTCGCGGCCGATGCGTCGGGCAACCATCTCGGTGGCTTCGACGCCGTTTTGCAGCGTGACGACCATCGTGCCGGGGCCAACGAGCGGGCGAAGGGCGGAGGCGGCCGTGTCCACGTCGTACATCTTCACGGTCAGGAACACGACATCGGCCCTGCCGAGCTCGGCCGGGTCGGCGCTGGCGCGCACGGTGGGCACGTGGACATCGCCCTTGGGACTGGTGATGCGCAGGCCGTCGCGCCTGAGCGCCTCGAGATGCGCGCCACGCGCGACGAAGGCCACGTCGACGCCCCGAGCTGCCAGTCGCCCCCCGAAGTAGCCGCCGACCCCGCCGGCGCCGAACATCACGATCTTCATGTCTGACCTTTCGCTGCGGGCCATCGGGGCTGGGGGCTAGGGACTAGGGGCTGGGGCGTGCTGCGTCACGCGTTCCGAAAGACTCGTGCACCGTCGCCGTGCGACGGTGCGAACGTGTGACGCGGCTTGCCCCAGCGCCCAGTCCCTAGTCCCCAGCCCCCAGCTTGATGGCGTCCAGACTCACCACCGCGTCGTCGCCGATGACCGTCGCGTTGTGGCGGCGGCCACGCGGCACTTCGACCCAGTCGCCGGGGCCCAGCGCAGCCGTGTGTCCCCCGATCACGATGCGGAAGCGGCCGCTCAC
>JANNIB010000259.1:0-2343 GCA_031404695.1 Acidobacteriota bacterium | reverse complement strand
GTTCCGCCAGGCGCTCGAGGGCCCTGTCGATCGCCAGCACGTCCGAGATCGGCGAGCGGAGCGACGCCGGGTCGGCGTTCAGGGCCGTCAACGAGACCGTCACGGCCCCACCGCCGCGCTTGGCCGCCAGGCGCGTCCTGGCGTGCTCCACCAGGATCCGGCGCATCATGGTGGCGGTGGGCGCGAAGAACTGTGCCCGGTTGCTCCACGTGGCGTGGCGTTGATCGACCAGCTGCAGAAAGAGTGCGTGCACCAGGTCGGTGGGATCGAGGGAATGTCCGTCACGCTCCTTGCGCAGCTGGCGAGCGGCGATCCGGCGCAGTTCGCCGTACACCAGCGGCAACATGCGATCGAGCGCATCGCGGTTGCCCTGGCTCCACCTGACGAGCAGCGGCGTGACGTCGGTCGAAGACGAGGTGCGTGGGCTCATGGGAGCCCCACCGCCTTCACGAGCCGCTGGAACCGGGGATCCTGGCGAATGCGGTCGTAGAGCGGCTCCACGGCCAGATACGCGACGCTGTTGGTGCGTTCGCGATGCGACTGTTCGAGCCACTCGAACGCTTGGTCCGTGTCTCCGAGCGCGACGTAGACGTTGGCGATCGCTCCGGACGACACGTATCTCTCCCGCCGCTCGAGCAGCGCGCGATCGAGGAGCCGCCGGGCATCGGCGTTGCGGCCGGCGAGCGCGTAGATCTGGGCCAGGGCGACGCGGCTGGTGGCGCTGTCGTTGCTCAGGCGCACCACGGTCGTGAGCTCCGTGATCGCGTCGTCGTGACGACCGGCCAGCTCGTAGGCGTCGCCCAGCCTGGTGTGGACCTGGACGTAGTCAGGGTTCAGCGAGAGCGTCGTCATGTACTGCGCGATGGCCTCGTCGTTGCGACGGGCCATGTACAGCACCCAGCCCACATTGGTGTTGACGATGGGCGACAGCGGGTCGAGATCGCGCGCGATGGTCACTTGCCGAATCGCTTCGTCGAACCGCAGCCGCGACGACAGCAGGTTCGCGTACCAGATGTGGGCGAGGGCGTTGCTCGGGTTGAGCGCGATGGCGCGCCGCAACGACTGCTCCGCGGCGTCCCACTCCCAGTTGTAGTGCTGGACGTAGCCGAGCGTCGCGTGCGCCTCGGCGAGACCGGAGTCGATCTGCAGCGCCTTGATGGCGGCCTCAGACGCGCGCGGCCGCCACTGCTGGGGCGATCCCCCGCCCACCATCACGGTGCCGAGCAGGTTGTAGCAGTCAGCGAGCGCCGCGTAGGCCGGTGCATACGTGGGGTCGAGCGTGAGCGCGGTCTGAAACTCGGCAACGGCCTCGCGCAGCGACTCCTCGGTGCGCTGGTTCCAGTGGTAGCGGCCCTTCAGGTACGCCTCGTAGACCTCCGGGTCGACGGCACGCGCCGTCGAGAACCGCGCGCGGTCGCCCTCCTCCAGCTCCACGACACTGACGCGCGAGACGGCGGTAGCGATCGTGCCGTGGAGCGCCTGCAGGGTGCGGATCGGGCGCTCGTACACCTCGGACCAGATCAACCGGCCCGTGCCCGCCTCGAGCAGCTCGGCCGCGATTCGCACGCCATCGGAGCCCTGCGACACCGAGCCTCGCAGGACGAGGGTGGCGCCGGTCTCTCTGGCCACGTCGGGTACGGCGCCTGGCCGGTTCTGGTAGCGCATCGTCGTGGCCGCCGAGATGACGCGCATGCCGTCGATTCGTCCGAGTTCCGCAATCAGGCCTTCCGTCAATCCGGAGGCGAAGAACGGCTGTGGTGCCCCGGAGGACGTGTCGTTGAACGGCAGCACCGCGAGCACCCGTGGCGCCTCGTCGGCCGGGGCCGGCGGCAGGACGCCGGTGACGTAGACGCCGCCGGCGGCCGCGACGACCAGCGCTCCGGCGGCCGTGCGTCGAGCCGTCCGGCTCCACCGCATCCAGGCGGCTGTCGGCCGGCGCGCTGCGCCACTGAGGGCGTCGAGTGCGCCCCTGACCTCGGCCGCGCTCTGGAAGCGCCCGCGTGGGTCCTTGACGAGACATCCGTCGATCACGCGGCGGATCTCTGGCCCTACCTGCGACGGCAGTGGCCGAGGGGCGTCGTGCAAGATGGCATTGGCGGTCTCGAACGGCGTCGTCCCGCTGAACGGCACGATGCCGCCGACCATCTCGTACAACATCACGCCGAGGGCCCAGAGATCGGACCGGGCATCGACGGGCTGGCCGTGCAGGGCTTCGGGGGCGATGTGGGTCAGCGTGCCAGCAACCGACGCGTCCGACAGGATGGCGGCCGGCGACGTGGAGGCCGCAGGCGGGTCCACCCGCCGCGACAGGCCGAAGTCGAGCACCTTGACCTGCCCGTCGGG
>JANNIB010000258.1:0-23581 GCA_031404695.1 Acidobacteriota bacterium | reverse complement strand
TGATTGATAAGCACCACGCATTGAGAAGCAAAAAGCATTTTCTTACCAAGGCTTATCATTTTAAGACCGCGTCGCGTAAATGATTTTACATTATTCTTAGGAAGCGCCAAATGACCGTCACGGCCGACCAGTTCGCGTCGTTCGAGAAGATTGCGCTCGTCGACGTGCAGCCGCACTACTTCGGCGACCAGCTGCGCCACGTGGATCTGGTGGTCGATCACCATCCAGAGACCACCGGCTGGACGGCCATGTTCAAGGACATCCGCCCCGACTACGGCTCGACCTCGACCATCCTGACCGAGCACCTCCAGGCAGTGGACCTCGACATCTCCGAGCGCACGGCGACGGCAATGCTCTACGCCATCAAGTCCGACACGCTGTTCTTCAACCGCCAGGCCAATCGCGCCGACCTCGACGCCTTCTCGTTCCTGTATCCGCTGGCCGACGCCAGTCTCATCCGCAAGATGGAAGGCGCGGAAATCACGCGCGAGCGGCTCGACTACGTGATCAAGGCGTGGCAGCAGGGCCGCATGGTGGAGCACGTGTTCTGCGCGTTTCTCGGCGAGCCGCCGCGCGACGACTTCATCCCCTACGTGGCGGACTTCTATCTGCAGCTCGAAGACGTGCAGTGGACCGTGATCTCGGGTGTGGTCAACGACCAGATGGTGGTCTCGGTCCGCAACCTCGGCTACTCGCGCAACGCCGGCGACTTCGTGCGGCGCTGGTTCAACGACATCGGCAGCGCCGGCGGCCATCGCACGATGGCCAAGGCGGTGGTGCCGCTCGAAGCGTTCCAGACCAAGTTCGGCGTGCACGAGGGCAGCCGCGTCAATCAGCGGATGCTGGACCTCGTGCTCGACTTCCTGCACGAGCAGACCGGCAAAAAATAGCCGGCGGCTACTCTTCGATGGCCTGCTTGACGTCGGCGATGAGGTCGTCGGCGTCTTCGAGGCCCACCGACAGGCGCATCATGCCGCGGGTGACGCCGGCCTTCGCCAGCGCCTCGTCGTTCAGCCCGTACTGCGAGGTCAGAATCGGCAGGCTGCACAGGCTCTCGGCGCCGCCGAGGCTGGCCGCCCGCTGGAACACCTGCAGGCGATCGAAGGCGCGGAACGCGGCGGTCTGCCCGCCCGCCAGATCGATGCACACCATGCCGCCGAAGCCGCTCATCTGCGCGCTCGCGATCGCGTGGTCGGGATGCGACGCCAGCCCCGGATAGTGCACGGCGGCCAGCGCCGGATGGCCTTCGAGGGCCCGGGCGAGCGCCAGCGCGTTGTCGTTGTGGCGGGCGACCCGCAGGGTGAGCGTCTTCATGCCGCGGCCCAGGGCGTAGGCGGGCTGCGGGTCGAGGATGCCGCCAAGCAGCCGTCTGGTCTTGGCGAGCCGCCCGATGAGTCCGGCCCGGCCCGACAGCACGCCGCCGGTGACATCGCTGTGGCCGTTCAGATACTTCGTGACGCTCTGCATCGACAGGTCCACACCCATCGCCAGCACCGGCTGGTTGATCGGCGACGCGAACGTGTTGTCCATCACCGACAGCACGCCGGCCGCGCGGCACGCGTGGGCCACCGACGCCACGTCGACGACGCGCAGCGTCGGGTTGATCGGCGACTCGAACCACACCAGCCTGGTCTTCGGACCGATGAGTGCGGCCGGCGTGCGGAACTCGTCGAGCGACGCGAACCGCGTGGTGATGCCGAAGCGTGAGGCCAACCCGGTGAGCACGTGGAAGGTGCCGCCGTAGATCGCCGCGCAGCACACCACTTCGTCGCCGGCCTCGAGCAGGCCGAAGAGCGCCGTCGAGATCGCCGCCATCCCGGAGCCGAAGACGAGCGACGCCTCGGCGCCGTCGATCTCGGCGAGCTTGGTCTCGACCGCGACCACCGTCGGGTTCTCGTAGCGCGAGTAGAGATAGCCGGGTTTGGTGCCGGCCGCATAGGCTTCGACGTCGGCGGCCGACTCGAACACGAAGGTGCTGGTCTCGTAGATCGGCACGGTGAGCGAGGCCGCGGCGGGCGGGCGCTCGCCGGTGTGAATCAGGCGCGTGGCGGGGCCGTGGCTGGCACGAGTGGTCATGAGCGTCCTCTGGAGTCTTCGCCCACGCGTTCGCCGGCGGCGCCGAGGGCAGGTTCGATGAACAGACGGTGCGCGTCTTCGTGGCCGCGCGTCACCAGATCGGCCGGCGTGGCCCGTCGATCGGAGGCGGCGTCGTCGGCGCCGGCCAGATCGAGCGGCGTCAGCGCGTTGTGTGACGGGCGGATCACGAACACCGCATGGAAGTGCGCCTGGGCGTAGCGCACGCCGTCGCGGACGGCCGCCGTTTCCTGCGCCAGCAGCCATTCGCCCGCCCGACCGCGCGGGTCGAGCCGCGCTGTCCTGAGATCGTGCGGACCACCGACCTCGGGCGAAGCGGTCACGATGATGGCCTGCTCCATGCCGGCGGCGGCGGCCTCTTCGAGCAGGCGCAAGAGCGAGGCCGGGCGATCGGCGAGCCGATGCACCTCGCCCCGCCAGAAGCTGTCGGCAGGGAACGCGAGTGGGTGCGGCTCCGACAGATCGGCGAGTGTCAGCGCGCCGCTCACGACATCGATGAGCGAGGCCTTCGCCGGGCCGGCGAGGTCGAAGGCCTCGGCGCGGCGGCCCGCCGGGCCGGTCGCACCAGGGAACTGACGGCGTCCGGCTTCCCCGCCGATCATCCCGAACACCAGGTCGCGACGGGCATCCAGGTCGTGCACCGTCAGCAGCAGATCGCGGTGTCCCGGCTGGCCGGCGCCCGAGACGAGCAGTTCAGACAGACGCTGACTCAAGTCGGCGGCCCGCGGGCGCGCCAGCGTCGCCCCACCCCGCAGCAGGTCCCAGAGCGCGCTCATGGCGGTGGCCGCAAAGCGCGCCGAGTCTACCGGCGCACCGAGCAGACGCCACGCCAGGTGCCCGCGCTGCCGGCGGGGCGCTCGCACCGCCGTGACAGCGGCGCCGACGCCGAGCGCCGCCAGCAGCGCCGCGGCCACGATGAGCACCAGACGCGCGATCCACGCCGCCAGATGATCTGGCTGGAAGACCCACCCGAGCCACGACGCGTAGCGCGCGGCGAGCGTCGGCGTGCCGTCGAGCCCGCTCCACCCGGCGAGGAGACTCGCCGGCCACACGACCACGGCGGCCAGCAGCAGCGCCAGAGGGCTGGCGACCAGCCCGGCGACGAGCACGAGCGCCATGCCGACCGCGCGGTAGGGCCGGGTAAGCCCGTAAGCGGCGTGCCTGGCGGGACGACGCCAGAGTCCTCGCGGGTTCCAGAGCGCCGCCGCGCCATCGAGCGCGAAGAGCACGGCCGCCAGGGCGCCGACGCCGCGGCCGGCCACGAGGTCGATCTTGACGCCGGATTCGTGCAGCGCCTCGAGCACGCCGGCGTGATACGCGCCGTCCACACCAGTGCCGCTCAGGACGACCGCCGTCGGGCGCTCGGGGGAATACAGTTCGTGCTGGGCTCGAGAGCCTCGGGCCACCAGTCGATCCTACTCGTCGTGGATCGTGACGACCTTGACGACCTCGAAGGTGCGCGTGCCGGCCGGCGCGGTCACCTCGACCTCGTCGCCCTCTTCCTTGTTCAGCAGCGCGCGACCAATCGGCGACGCGGTCGAGATGAGGCCCTTGGCGGCGTCGGCGTCTTCGGGCATCACCAGCTGATAGATGACCTCGCCGCCGCCGGTTTCCTTCAGCGTGACGGTCGAGCCGAAGCCGGTCTTGCCGTGCGGCACGCGATCGAGGTTCATCAGCGCCACTTCGTTGCGCCGCCGCTGTAGCATCGCGATCCGCGCCTGGACGAAGCTCTGACGCTCTTTGGCCGCCGAGTACTCGGCGTTCTCGCGCAGATCGCCGAACTCGCGCGCCCGCTGGATCTCTTTCGGAAGCTCCGAGTAGAGCTCGCGCTCCAGGCCGGCAATCTCGTCGTCGAATCGCTTCAGAATTCGTTCTTTCATCGCTTCAGCCGGTAACTGTAGCACACGGGGTGCTATGCTCCGGAGAGTGCGCCGCGCCCCGCGCGGCCCTGCCACCGTGATACTTGCCCTGCCTTCGATCACCAGCCGTCGTCATCCACTCGTGCAGGCTTGTCGCGATGCCCGCGGCGGCGGCCCCGATGAGCCGCTGTTGCTCGACGGCTGGCATCTGCTGGTCGATGCCGTCGCGGCCGGTCTCGCCGTGGACGCGGTCGCCGTCAACGTCGATCCGCCGGGCCCGGCAGAAGCGCGCGCCCTCGACGACCTCATCGAGGCCGGCGCGCACGCGGTGCACGTGACCGACGATGTGCTGCAGGCGATCAGTCCCGTGCGCACGTCGTCGGGCGTCGTGGCCCTCGCCCGCCGCCCGGTGCTGACGCTGGCCGACGTCTTCACGCCGGCGCCGGCGCTGGTCGTGGTCGCCGTCGACGTGCAGGACCCCGGTAACGTCGGCGCGCTCGTGCGCACGGCGGAAGCGGCCGGAGCCACTGGCTTGGTCGCGCTCGGCGCATCGGCCGACCCGCTCGGTTGGAAGGCGCTGCGCGCCTCGATGGGCAGCGCGTTCCGTCTGCCGATGGCCCGCGTGCCCGACCTCGCCGCGTTCGTGGCCGAGACCCGCACCCGGGGCATGCAACTACTGGCGCTGGCGCCACGGGGCGGCCGCGCCCCCGAAGAGGTCGACCTCGCCCGCGCCACCTGCGTGTTCGTCGGCGGCGAAGGCCCGGGGCTCGGCGCCTCCCTGCTCGCCCAGGCCGACCAGGTGCTGACCCTGCCGATGGCACCGCCGGTCGAATCGCTCAACGTCGCCGTGGCCGGCGCCCTCGTGGTCTACGCGGCGGCGGCGCAGCGACGGGCTCGCGCGTGAGCGGGCTCTTCGACGACGAGCCGATCGAAGGCGGCACACCGCCACCGCCGGCCCCGCTGGCCGAACGGATGCGGCCGCGCACGCTCGATGAAATCGAAGGCCAGGCGGCGCTGCTCGCGCCGGGCCGGCCGTTGCGCGAAGCGATCGCCCGCGACGCCCTGCAGTCGGTGATTCTGTGGGGCCCGCCGGGCACCGGCAAGACCACGCTGGCGCGTCTCATTGCCGATGCCACCTCGGCCGACTACGTGGCGTTCAGCGCCGTGCTCTCCGGCATCAAGGACATCAAAGACGTGATGGCCGCCGCCGAGCACCGCCGCCGGGCCGGCCGCCGCACCATCGTCTTCGTCGACGAGATCCACCGCTTCAACAAGGCTCAGCAGGATGCCTTCCTGCCGCGCGTCGAATCGGGCGACATCGTGCTCATCGGCGCCACCACCGAAAACCCGTCGTTCGAAGTGAACGCGGCGCTGCTGTCGCGCTCCAAGGTGTTCGTGCTGCAGCCGCTCGACGAGACCGCGATCGCGCGCATCCTGCAGCGGGCCCTGACCGACACCGAGCGCGGCCTGGGCGCCGTGGCGCCGGAGGTCAGTGACGAAGCCCTCGGCGCGCTGGCCCGCGTCGCCGACGGCGACGCCCGTCGGGCGCTGAACCTGCTGCAACTGGTGGTCGCGGCGGCGCCGCAGCCGGTGGGCCGTCCGAAGGTCGATCTCGCGCTGGTGCGGGACACGCTGCAGAAGAAGACGCTGCGCTACGACAAGGGCGGCGAAGAACACTTCAACATCATGTCGGCGCTGCACAAGTCGATGCGCAACTCCGACCCCGACGCCGCCGTCTACTGGCTGGCGCGGATGCTGGAAGCCGGCGAGGAGCCGATGTACATCGCGCGCCGGCTGGTGCGCTTCGCCTCGGAAGACGTCGGCATCGCCGATCCTCAGGCGCTGGTGATCGCGATGGCGGCGCGTGACGCGCTGCACTTCATCGGCATGCCCGAAGCGAACACGGCGCTGGCCCAATCGGCGCTGTATCTGGCCACCGCGCCCAAGAGCAACGCCGTCTACGCCGCCTACAACGCCGCCGCCGAAGCCGCCACGCAGGACGCCGCCGAGCCGGTGCCGCTCCACCTGCGCAATGCGCCGACCAGGCTGATGAAATCGCTCGACTACGGCCGCGGCTACCAATACGCGCACGATCAGCCTGACGCCGTGGCGGCCATGGATTGCCTGCCCGAACGCCTGCAGGGCCGCCAGTTCTACCAGCCGACTGATCGCGGATTCGAGAAAGAGATCAAGCGAAGGCTCGATGGGTGGAAAGAGATCAAAGCGAAGAGAAAGGGGCTGGGGGCTGGAGACTAGGGACTGGGGCGGGCAAGCGCCCCGCTATCGCCATGCCGCGCTCTGCGACGCACAGACCCGGCCGCTGTGGTGCTTCCCTTCGCAGCGCGACAGCCGCACGCCCCAGCACCCAGCCCCTAGCCCCTAGATCCGCTCGAACCTTCGCTCCAGGTCACGCCGCGAGAGTCGGAACATCACCGGCCGCCCGTGCGGGCACACCGTCGAGTAGGCGGTCGCCCGCAGTTCGTCGAGGATGTGCGTCATCTTCTCGACGGTCAGCGGGTCGTGCGCGCGCACGGCGGTGTGGCAGGCCATCGTCGCCGCGATCTGCTTCAGTGCCTGCTCCGCGACCAAACCGCGGTCGATGTGCTCGAGGTCGTCGGCCAGGGCCCGCAGCGTGCGGTCGATGTCGTCGGGACGCAGAATCGCCGGCACCGCCGAGATGCGCACGCTCGAGCCGCCGAAGTCTTCGATCTCGAAGCCGAAGCGCGTCAGGTCGGCCGCGCGCGCCAGCAGCGTGGCGTGGCCGGCGCCCGGCAGGTCGATGACCATCGGCACCAGCAGGCCCTGCGACTCGAGTGGCGTTGCCGTGAGCTTCTCGAGGATGCGCTCGAACAGCACGCGCTCGTGCGCGACGTGCTGGTCGATGATGACCAGTCCTTCGTCGTCCACGGCGATGATGAAGGTGTTGCGGAACTGCCCCAGCGGCGTGAGCGGCCGCTCGCCGCTGACGGCCGACCACGAGGCCATGCCGGCGGACGCTGGCGTGTAAGGTCCACCGCCGCTGACCTCCCCTCGTCCCGGGCGCGCCGGCCACATCGCCGTCCAGTCGCGCACCGCCGAGCCCCCGCCCGGCAGCGAAGGCCAGGGCGACGCATTGTCGCCGGAGGTCCACGGCGGCACGGCGGCGTTCGCGGGAACGTGCATCGCCCCGTCGGGCGGCAGCGCCGGCATCCGCGCCGCCCCGAGGGCGTCGGCCACGCCGCGGCGCACGATCTCATGCACCAGCGACTGATCGGCGAAGCGGACCTCGGCCTTGGTCGGGTGCACGTTGACGTCGATGCGGTCGAGCGGCACCTCGAGGAACAGGTGAATCTCCGGGCTGCGCTCCTTGATCGACGCCGACTGATAGGCGTCGATGACCGCATGGGCGATGGTCTTGTCCTTGACGATGCGCGCGTTCACGAAGACGTGTTGCGGTCCGCGCGTCGGCCCGGTTTCTGCCAGCGCCGCCACCAGGCCCGTCAGGTGCACACCGTGAGTCGTGCGATCCACCGGCACCAGGTCGGGACGGTCGCCGTAGATCTGATACATGCGATCGGCGAGCGTGGCGGCCGGCGGACACTCGAGCACGCGCTTGCCGGCGCTGGTCAGCGTGAAGCCGACGGCAGGGTGGCAAAGCGCCAACTGGGTCATCAGCTTCGAGACGTGCGCGGTTTCGGCGCCGTCCGATTTGAGGAACTTGCGGCGCGCCGGCAGGTTGAAGAAGAGGTCTTCGACGGTGATGCTGGTGCCCTCCGGTCCACCCACCGCCATCACCCGCTCGATGTGGCCGGCGACGACCCGGATCTCGGTGCCGCCGTCGGTGCCGCGTTCGCGCGTGCGCAGGGTGAAGCGCGACACCGAGGCGATGCTCGGCAGCGCCTCGCCGCGGAAGCCGAGCGTGGCGATGGCGCCCAGATCTTCGGCCGAACGGATCTTGCTGGTGGCGTGCCGTTCGAGGCACATCCGGGCGTCGTCGGGTGACATCCCGATGCCGTCGTCTTCGACGCGCAGCAGGCGTTTGCCGCCGTACTCGATGGTGACCGTGATGCGCCTGGCGTCGGCATCGAGCGCGTTCTCGACCAGTTCCTTGACCACTGAGGCCGGGCGTTCCACGACTTCGCCGGCGGCGATCTGGTTGGCGAGATCGTCGGGCAGCTTGACGATGCGGCTCATCGCGCTACCACCAGCCCGAACGCCGGAACCCGACGAACATCGCCACCGACGCGGTGGCCATCAGGCCGACCACCCACCAGAACTGCGCCGCGTCCCCGCCCGGCATGTGCGGCAGCGGCACGTTCATGCCGTAGAGCCCGGTCAGCACCGTGAGCGGACCGAAGAGCGTCGCCACCACGGCGATGAGCTTCGAAGTCTGCGCCAGCTGGATCGAGACGCTCGCCAGGTGCGCGTCGAGGATGCCCGTCACCCGGTCCTGAAAGATGATGGCGTCGTCCGACAGGCGCACGAGCTGGTCGTAGACGTCGCGGAAGCGGTAGCTCACCTCCTGATCGATCATCGGGAACTCGCGCCGCGACAACCGGCCCAGCACGTCGCGCTGCGGGATGACGATCCGGCGCAGCCCCATGATGTCGCGCTTCACCGCCAGGATGTCGCTCGTGAGCTGCTGATTGGGGTTTTCGAGCACCTGGCGCTCGAGGTCATCGAGCCACTCCTCGAGTTCGTCGACCTCGGGGAGGTAGTGGCCCACCATCGTATCCATGATGCGGTGCATGAGCGCCATCGGGCCTTCGGCCAGGATGTGAGCGCTCTTGCCGCACAGCTCCGACACGTGCGCGACGCTCCGGCGTTTGCCGTCGTGCACCGTGACGAGGAACTGGTGGGCGACGAAAAAGTCGGTGTCGTGCGTGTCGAAGGCGTGTTCGCTGGCGTGGAAATTGATGCCGTGCAGCACGACGTAGAGCAGCTCGCCGTAGGCTTCGACCTTCGGGTGATGGGTCGCCCCCAGGGCATCGTCGACGGCCAGTTCGTGAATCCCGAACACCTCGCGCAGCACCTGGCCGTCGTCGGGCGTCGGCTCTGCCAGATCGGCCCACACGTAGACGCCGCTGCCGGGCGCGAGCCAGGCCGGCTCCAGCGCGTCCACGGCGCTGGTGTGGCCGTCGCGATGCACGAAGTAGCGGATCACGACAGCTCCGGCAGCCGCATTGCCTTCAGCAAGGCGCGAAAACGAGGGTCGGCGCGCAGCGGATCGGCTGGCGGATACACGGCCAGCAGCTCCATCCAGGGCCCGCGTTCCCGGTGCGCGCGCTCGAGCCAGTCGAGTGCCTGGACGTGATCGCCCACCGTGGCGAACAGGAACGCGATCGCCACCGGCGGCACGTGCGTGGTGGCGGCCCGCGCCTGCACGGCCCGCAGCACCTCCCGGGCCTCGTCGAGGCGGCCGGCGCGGGCGTGCACGTAGCCAACCACCCACGCGGGCGCGAATCCCATGGCCCGCCGCGACGCCAGCGCGTCGGTCATGGCCTCGTCGTGGCGCCCCACCGCCGACAGCGCCAGCGCCCGCCAGAAGTGCGAGGTGGTGTAGTTGGCGTCGATCTCGAGACTGCGGTTGCAGGCGGCCACGGCGTCGTCGAAGCGGCGCGCGAAGTACTTCACGATGCAGTTCGAGCCATGGCGCATCGGCGAGCCGGGGTCGAGCGCCAGCAGCCGGTTGCTCTCGGCAATGGCCTCGTCGGTGCGCCCGATCCCCACCAGCAGGTGGCCGAAGATCATGTTCATCGGGGCGGACGGGTCGAGCGCGAGCGCCCGCCGGTAGCTGTGCTCAGCGGCCTCCCAATCCCAGTCGGCCTGAGTCTGCACGTGGGCCAACGCCTGCCAGGCGGCAGCGAGGGTCGGGTCGAGGGCGACCGCGCGTCGCGCCGACGTCCCAGCCAGCGGCAGCACTTCCTGCGCCGGCTGCATGCCGAAGCCCGACGCCAGCACCAGCACGTTGCCGAGCGCGGCATGGGCGGCGGCGTAGCCGGCATCGAGGTCGACGGCGCGCTCGAAGTGCTGGCGGGCGCGCTGCAGGTCGGTCTGGGCCCGCGAGGTGCGCAGCAGGCCGAGGCCGGCGTCGAGTTCCACCCGCGCGTCGAGCACCATCGTGTCCTGAAGGGTGGTCGGCGCCGGGCGTCCCGCACGCGGGCCCAGGGCGGCCACGGCGACCAGCACCGCCATCACGGCCGCCGCGGCCACCGCCCCGAAGGTCCAGGTCCACGGCCACCGCGGCAGGTTGAGAACACGCGCGGCTGAGGTCGCCACCGGCGGCGCGGGTGTCTCAGCGGCCGCACCGTCTGCAGCCACCTCGCCATCGAGCAGGTAGCCACGTCCGCGCACCGTACGGATGGCGAAGTGGCCGTCGCCGAGGGCGCGGCGAATCTCGACCAGGCACTGCACCAGCGAGTCGTCGGTGACGGCCACCGGGCCCCACACGGCCTCGATCAGCCGCTGCTTGCTCACGACCTGACCGGCATGGCGCACGAGCATCGTCAGCACGTCGAAGGTCTTCGGACGGAGCCGGATCTCGTCGGCGCCGATTCGCACCACCTGGCGCGCCAGGTCGAGCGTGACATCACGCACGCGGAGCAGGTCGGCGGCGGAGGTGGGCGTCGGCGTCATTTCGGCAAGGCTTCGTCGGGATTTCGGCTGGCTTTCGTGACGGAGCACGCTCGGCGGCGCTACAACCAACAGCGACACGGACGCGGCGGGCGCGGTCGATTTCGACCGGATCCCGCCGTCATTATAAGCCAGCGCCACCGGCCGCCGACCGCGGCCGGGCCGGTGCGCGCGCGGGCACTGGAGGCAGGATGCGGAGCAACATCGAGTCATGGGTCATCGCCGGCGCACTGGTCGTGGCGGCTGCGGCCGGTCCGGTCGCCGCGCAGACCGTGCAGGAACACGTCGGAGGGCTGCGGGCGCCGGCCAAGCTGCTGGCGCTCCCGGCCGGGGAGCTGCTGGTGGCCGAAGCCGGCGACGGGCCCAACACCGGGCGGATCTCGTTCGTTGACCGCGACGCCCGCCGCTTCACCGTGATCGATGGCCTGCCGTCGGCGTTGTTCCTGGGCCGGGATCCCGGCGGCCCGTCGGGCCTGTTGCTCGTTGACAAAACGCTCTACGTCACCATCGGCGCCGGCGACACCACGATTGTCGGCGCCGGCCAGGGCAGCGAGATCCCCAATCCGCAGGTGTCGTCGCCGCTCTTCAGTTCGGTGCTGGTGCTCGACTTTCCGGACGCTTCCGGCGCCTTCTCGCTGGGCTTCACGCTGCAGCGCGTGCACCACGACCTGCTGGCGGCCGACCGCGCCGTCTATCTCTACAACGTCGGCGGCGAGGCCCTTCGGGTGTCGCGCCTGGTGGACTTCCCGAGCTACGTGGCCGAGCCGCGACCCGACGAGCCGCGCCACGTGCGAATCTCGAACCCGTACGGTCTGGTCGGCAGCGCGTCGGGACTGGCCGTCAACGACGCCTCGATGAACGCCGTGTGGGCGATTCCGCTGGCACCGGGTGGCCCGGTGACACGGATGGCGACGATTGCGAACGTTCCGAACACACTCTTCCCCGGCACGGGAGGACCCACCAGCGAGGCCGTGCCGGCGAGCCTGCGCGTCGCTGGCGACGACTTCGTGCTGTCGCTGCTCACCGGATTTCCCTTCGGGCCCGGCGCCGCCAGCGTCTTGCGGATTACGCGAGCGACAGGGGTCGTGACCCCGGTGGCCAGCGGCCTCCAGACCGCCGTGGACGTGCTCCCGATTACCGGGACGACCGACCAGTTCTACGTGGTCGAGTACAGCGCCGCCTTCCTCGCCGGCGGCCCCGGCCGGGTGCTGCGGGTGGACGGCGCGCGCGGTACCAGGCTGGTCATGGCCGACAACCTGCGCACCCCCACCCACCTGGCGGTGGACACCCGCACGGGAGACCTGTTCGTCACCGAAAACGCCGCGGGACGGATCCTGCGGATTCTCGTGCCCCGGCCCTAGTCCCCGACTTTCACCTGCAGGGCCGCCTGCGCCGCGGCGAGCCGCGCCACGGGAATGCGGTACGGCGAGGCGCTCACGTAGTCGAGGCCCACGGTGTGGAAGAAATGCACGGACGCGGGATCGCCGCCGTGCTCGCCGCAGATGCCGAGCTTGAGGTCGGGCCGCACGGCCCGGCCCTTCTGCACGGCCATCGCCACCAGCTGGCCGGTACCGGCGCCGTCGAAGGTCGCAAACGGATCCTTGTCGAGGATCTTGCGGTCCTGGTAGACCCGCAGGAACTTGCCGACGTCGTCACGCGAGAACCCGAAGGTCATCTGCGTGAGGTCGTTGGTGCCGAACGAGAAAAACTGCGCCTCGACCGCCACCTCGTCGGCGGTCAGCGCGCCGCGCGGCACTTCGATCATGGTGCCCACGAGATACTTGAACTTGATGCCCTGTTCCTTCATGACCTCGGCGGCGACCCGATCGACGATGGCTTTCTGGTCGGTCAGTTCCTTCACGAGTCCGACCAGCGGAATCATGATCTCCGGGACGATCTTCAGGCCCTCCTTGTTGAGGCGGGCCGCCGCCTCGAGGATGGCGCGGGCCTGCATCTCGGTGATCTCGGGAGAGGTGATGCCGAGACGCACGCCGCGATGGCCGAGCATCGGGTTGAACTCGTGGAGCTGTTCGACGCGCGCGAGCAGCGCCTTCTTCTCCGTCAGGGCGGCGCCGGTCTTGCCGGTCGCTTCCATCACCGCGATCTCCACCATCAGCTCCTCGCGCTTGGGCAGGAACTCGTGCAGTGGCGGGTCGATGGTGCGGATGGTGACCGGCGTGCCTTTCATGGCCTTGAACACGCCGTAGAAGTCCTCCCGCTGCATCGGCAGCAGCTCGGCCAGGGCGGCGCGCCGATCGGCTTCGTTGTCGGCGAGAATCATGCGTTGCACGATCGGAATGCGGCCTTCGCCGAAGAACATGTGCTCGGTGCGGCACAGGCCGATGCCGCGGGCGCCGAACTTGTAGGCGATCTCCGCCTGGTCGGGCTGATCGGCATTGGCGCGCACGCCCAGGCGCCGCACCTTGTCGGCCTGCTCGAGCAGGGCATGGAAGCGCCGGTAGATGTCGGAATCCGCCGCGGCGATCTTGCCGTCGATGACCTGCAGGATCTCGCTCGGCGCCGCCGCCACCTTGGCGAGCTTGACCTCTCCGGTCAGCCCGTCGAAGGCGATCCAGTCGCCTTCCTTGATCGTCTGGCCCTTGATGGTGAATGCACGGCCGTGCTCGTCGATGGCCAGCTCGCCGGCGCCGACGATGGAGGGCTTGCCCATCTGGCGGCCGACCACGGCGGCGTGCGACGTCATGCCGCCGGTAGCGGTGAGGATCCCCTGCGACACCCACATCCCGTGGATGTCGTCGGGCACCGTCTCACGCCGCACCAGAATCACGGTCTTGCCCTGGCTGGTCCACTCGACAGCGCGGTCAGAACTGAAGACCACCTGACCGCAGGCCGCGCCCGGTGACGCCGGCAGGCCCCTGGTCGCGACCGCAATGCCCTTCCACTCCTTCGGGTCGAAGCCCGGTGCGAGCAGCTGCGACAGCGCTTCCGGATCGACCAGCAGCAGTGCTTCCTTCGGCGTGACCAGCTTCTCCTTCATCAGGTCGGTCGCGATGACCACGGCGGCGTAGCCGGTCCGCTTGCCGCTGCGCGTCTGCAGCATGAACAGGCGGTCGTCCTGGATCGTGAACTCGAAGTCCTGGATGTCCTTGTAGTGCTTCTCGAGGCGGGTCGTGATCTGGCGCAGCTGGGCGTACGCCTTCGGCATCACCTCCTCGAGTTCGCGGATCGGCCGCGGCGTGCGGATGCCGGCGACGACGTCTTCGCCCTGCGCGTTCACGAGGAACTCGCCGTAGAACTCTTTGGCGCCGGTGGCCGGGTTGCGGGTGAAGCCGACGCCGGTGGCCGAGCGGTCGCCGGAGTTGCCGAACACCATCGCCTGCACGTTGACGGCGGTGCCGATTGAATCCGGGATGTCGTAGATGCGGCGGTATTCCTTGGCGCGCGGGTTGTGCCACGAGCGGAAGACGGCGTTACGGGCCATGCGCAGCTGGTCGTGCGGGTCCTGCGGGAACGCCTTGTGCGTCTTCGCCTTGACGACCGCTTTGAAGCGCGTGACGACGTCGCGCAGGGCCGCCTCCTCGAGGTCGGTATCGACCTTGGCGCCGACGGCCGTTTTCACGGCTTCGAACTCGTGCTCGAAGGCGGCCTTCGGAATCTCGAGCACCACCGAGCCGAACATCTGGATGAAGCGGCGGTAGCTGTCGAACGCGAAGCGGCCGTTGCCGGTGCGCGTCTTGAGACCCTCGACGGCCTGATCGTTCAGGCCGAGGTTCAGGATCGTGTCCATCATGCCGGGCATCGAGAACTTGGCGCCCGAGCGGACCGAGACCAGCAGCGGGTTGGTCGACGACCCGAGCGTCGCCTTCGCGCTCTTCTCGAGCCGCGCGATGTGCGTGTCGATGTCGCTCTCGATGGCGGGCGTGAGCTTGCCGTGGTTGGCGTAGTAGAGATTGCAGGCGCCGGTCGAAATCGTGAACCCTGGCGGCACCGGCAGGCCGGCATTGGTCATCTCGGCGAGGCCGGAGCCCTTGCCGCCGAGCGTGTCCTTCATCGTGCGGTCGCCTTCGGCCTTCCCCTCACCGAAGAAGTAGATGAACTTCGGCGCCTTCGGCCGGGCCGACGAGCCGCGCACCGCCTTCACGGCAGCCCGCACCACCGCCTTGACCAGGGAGGCGACCTTGGTCTTCCCCTTGGCCCTGGCCTTCACCTTGGTCTTCGCTTTGAGGATTGCCTTCGAGGCCTTCGCTTTCGGGGACGACGTCTTCACTGGTGCGACTTTGCGCTTCGCCATGTCGAGGGAACTCCTTACGAGTCGGATTGCGGCACCATCTCGGCGATGTCCGCGAGCTGCAGGATGAGGGATTCGAGACGGCGCAGCAGGCGCAGGCGGCCTTCGCGCACCGCCGGGTCGTCGGCCATGACCATCACGTCGTCGAAGAACTTCGCCACGGCAGGGCCGAAGGCCGCCGCTTCGCTGAACGCCTTGCGGTAGCCGTCGCCGGCCTGCACCGCAGACTGAATCGCCGGGGTCCGCCTGGCGATCTCGTCCTGGAGCGCCAGTTCCGCCGGCAGCGACAGCGTGGGAATCGCCGTGCCCGAGGCTTCCGCGGCGCGGAACTGTTCGTCCGGCAGTTGTTTTGCGATGTTCCGCACGCGCTTGAAGAGCACGGCGAGCTGCTTGAACTCGGCCGTGTCGGTGAACTCGGGCAGCACGTTCAACCGGCGGCGGATGGTGAGCGGCAGAAGCGTGCTCTCCGCCGCCATCACGGCCCGCACGTTGCGCACGTCGGCGCCGCGCTGCTCGAACACGCTGGCCACGCGTTCGCGAAGGAACACGCCCAGCGCCGCCGCGGCGTCGCCCAGACCTGCGGGTCCGGCAAAGGCCTCGAACGCCCGCCCGGTCAAGCGCTCGATCGGAATGGCCCGGTCGACGCCCGTCAGTTCGGGCAGGTCGGCGAGGATGCGCACGAGCCCCTGGGCGGCGCGGCGGATGCCGTACGGATCGCGCGACCCGGTCGGCCGCTCGCCGGCCACGAACATCCCCGTCAGGGTATCGACCTTGTCCGCCAGGGCGACGGCCGCCCACGTGATGGCGGCCTCGCCGAGATCGGTCCGGCTCGGCGCGCCCGTCGGCTCGACGGCCGTCGGCAGGTAGTGGAAGTAGATCTTCCACACCGGCTCGGGCAGCCCTTCGTTGCGGGCGTAGATGCCGCCCATCGTGCCCTGCAGCTCGGTCAGCTCGCGCACCATGTTGGTGCCCAGATCCGCCTTGCAGAGGCGGGCGGCCGTGGCCGCCGCGTCGGCGGTCTCCGGATGGCCGAAGAGATCGGCGGCGATCCAGCGCGCCAACGGCTCCAGCCGGTCCGCTTTGTCGCGGAAGCTGCCGAGCCCCTGATGGAAGGCCACGGTGGCCAGGCGTCCGCGATGCTGCTCGAGCGTCTGCGCGCGGTCGGCATCCCAGAAAAAGCGCGCGTCGCGCAGGCGCGCCGTGAGCACGCGCTCCAGGTTGCGCACCACCATCTCTGGTTTCTCCGGCTCCATGTTCAGCACGGCGAGAAACGCCGGCATGAGCGCGCCGTGGCTGGTGACCAGCGGGAAGAAGTGCTGGTGGTGGATCATCGTCGTGGTCAGCACTTCGGCCGGCAGTGCCAGGAACTCTTCCGGGAAGGCGCCAGAGACCACGGCCGGATACTCGACCAGATCGGGTACCTCCGCCAGCGCCTCCTCCCCGGCCGCCGACACCTCCACGCGTCCACCACGGCGGCGCGCTTCGGCGTCGAGTTCCCGGGCGATGCGATCGTGCCGTTCGCCGCGTTCGATGATGACGAAGTTCTCGGCGAGGCGGCGGCGGTAGTCGTCGAAGCTCTTGACCTTGATGGCGCGTCCGGCCCGTCCACTGGTGGTGAGGAAGCGATGGCCGAAGGTGACGGCGCCGGAGCGCAGGTCCTGCACGAGCGAACTCGACGCCAGCGGCGTGCGGGTGATGTCGAACGGCACGACACGCCCGCCGTAGAGGAAGAGCACCCAGCGAATCGGCCGGCCGCTGAGCAGCTCGCCCTTGCCGTCTTCGAGCTGGGCATCCCAGCGCAGCTGCTTCGGATACTGCAGATCGCGCAGCGCCGCGGCGAGCACCTCGGGCAGCACGTCCACGGTGGTCTTGCCGCGCAGCTGCTTCCGATAGGCGAGGTAGACGCCTTTCGGTGTCTCGATGCGTTCGAGCACCGCCGGCTCCACGCCCTGCTTGCGGGCGAAGCCGAGGCCGGCGCCGGTGAGCTGGCCGTCGGCCTGGAAGGCCGCCGATACCGGCGGCCCCATCACCACGTCTTCGAAGTCGGTCTGACGTTCGGGAATCTTCACGGCCCGCGCCACCAGGCGGCGCGGCGTGCTGAAGGTCTCGATGGGCTCGGCCGAGGGTAGCCGCCATTCGCGCAGACGGGCCTCGAGGCGGGCGCCGAATTGTGTGGTGAGGCCCGGCAGCCAGCGCGCCGGCAGTTCCTCGGTCCCGATTTCGATGAGCAGCTCTCTATCCATGACAGTCACGCGCGCTTAGCCTGCGACCTCGGGCCTGGCGGCCGCGGCGGCCTCGGCCCCGGCCGCATACTCGCGGCACAGGCGGACGGCCAGTTGCCGCACCCGCAGGATGTATGCGGTGCGCTCGGTGACGCCGATGCTGCCACTCGAGTCGAGCAGGTTGAACAGATGCGAACACTTGAGCGCGTACTCGAGCGCCGGCAGCAGCAGCTTGGCGTCGGCCAGCCGGCCGGCAAAGCCGTAGTTGGCCTCGAACTGCGCGCGATGGAACGCCGCGTACTCTTCGGCCGGAATGCCGGTGTCCTGGTTGAAGGCGTACTTCGACTGCTCGATCTCCTCGCGCAGCCGCACCTCGCCGTATTTCACGCCGGGCGCCCACTCGAGATCGAACACGTTGTCGACCTTCTGCAGGAACATCGCCAGGCGTTCGAGACCGTAGGTGATCTCGACCGAGACCGGCGCGAGGTTCACGCCGCCCACCTGCTGGAAGTAGGTGAACTGCGTGATCTCGAGCCCGTCGAGCATCACCTGCCAGCCGATGCCCCAGGCGCCGAGCGCTGGCGATTCCCAGTTGTCTTCCTCGAAGCGCACGTCGTGCTGGCGCGGATTGATGCCGCAGGCTTCGAGGCTGTCGAGATAGATCTGCTGGATCTCGTCGGGCGACGGTTTGAGGATCACCTGGAACTGGTGATGCTTGAACAACCGGTTCGGGTTCTGGCCGAAGCGGCCGTCGTCGGGCCGCCGCGAGGGTTGCACGTACGCCACCTGCCAGTGGTCGGGGCCGAGCACCCGGAACAGCGTCTCCGGATGTGAGGTGCCGGCGCCCACCTCGAGGTCGAGCGGCTGCTGCAACAGGCACCCGCGGGAGGCCCAGAAGGTCGAGAGCTTGAGGATGAGGTCCTGAAAGGTCACCGGGAATCGCCTATCGGGAAGGCCGGCCGAGCGCCTGCACGACGCGCACCGACTTCAACTGTCGATCGAGGTGCGAGCCGAGCAGCGCGCGGTGCGCGAGGTCGAGTTCGCGCAGGACACTGTCGGACGCGCCGAGGCCGGCCGCGTCGACCGGCTTCACCCGCCGGGCGGCCCTGATGAAGGCCAGCGCACGGGCCGAGAGATACCGCTCGTCGGTGCCCTGCGCGCCGTGGCACGACCGGCACACGAAGCCGTGCCCTTCCACCGCCAGGTAGGCGCCGTCGTCGGCCGCAAAGTCGGTGCCGCACGCCGAACACGCCACGTCGGCCGGATACACGCCCTGGAGCCGCAGCAACCAGCATTCGAAATACCGGGCCAGCGGCGCCACCGGCCCGCCCACGGTGAGGGCCTCGAGCGTGGCGGTGCCCAGCCGGAACAGGCGCTCGTCCGGGTCGGCATCGAGGGCCACGGCGTCGAGCAGTTCGGCGAAATAGGCGCTGTATCCCAGCGCCTCCGGGTTCGGCGTGGACATCGGCGATCGCACCGGTTCGGCGTAGTTGAGATTCACCAGCTCGCGCTGCTCCTTCTCGAAGTAGGCCACCCGCACCTCGGTCAGCGGTTCGAGGGCGCCGGCGAAGCGGGAGCGCGGCCGCCGGGCCGATTGCGCCACCCCCCGCTTCTTGCCGCGGTCCCGGGTGAGGAAGACCACGATGCGGTCGGCCTCGCCGAGCTTGTACGTGCGCAGCACCAGCGCGTCAGCGGTATAGAGGGGCACCGACGCCGACCTCGCTGCTCATTCTATCCGGTTCCCCGGTCTACCCCGGGCCGAGGTAACGCAGAAATATCGTCGCCAGGCCCAGGAAGGAGGCGAAGCCCACGACATCGGTGAAGGTCGTGATGAAGACCGACGACGCCAGCGCCGGGTCGACCTTCATGGCCTTGAGACCGAGGGGCACCAGGGTGCCGGCAGTGGAGGCCACGAGCATGTTGCAGACCATGGCCATGCCGAGCAACAGGCCCAGCACCGGATTGCCCTTGGTCACCCAGGCCACCAGCGCCGCGACGATGCCCAGCGCGACGCCGTTGCCCAGACCGATGGCGACCTCCTTGAAGAGCGCCTTCCGGGCGTTGGCTCCGGAGAGCTCGCCCAGCGCCAGGCCGCGCACGATGACGGTCAGCGTCTGGGTCCCGGCGTTGCCACCCATGCCGGCGACAATCGGCATGAAGACGGCCAGCGCCGTGGCCCGGCTGATGGTGTCTTCGAAGGCGGCGACCACCGAGGCAGCGAGGAACGCCGTGCCCAGGTTGACGCCCAGCCACGGCAGGCGCTTCTTCAGGGCCTCCCAGGCCGGGGTCTCGACGCGCTCGTCGCCCGACACGCCGGCCAGGCGGTAGAGGTCTTCGGTGGCCTCGTCCTTGAGCACGTCGATGACGTCATCCACCGTGATGACGCCGGCCAGCTTGTTCTCTTCGTCGACGACCGGGATCGCCAGCAGGTTGTAGGAGGCCACCAGCCGGGCCGCTTCTTCCTGGTCGGTGTCGACGCGGACGCTGAACACGTCGGGCGTCATGATCCGCTTCAGCGGCGTCTCGGGCGCCACCAGCAGCAGACGGCGCAGCGACGTCACGCCCACCAGATGGCGCCGCACGTCCACGACGTACAGGTAGAACACCATCTCGACGTTGATGGCGCTCTGGAGCGCCGACACCGCTTCGGCCACCGTCAGGTCTTCGCTGAGCGCGAAGACGTTCGGGTTCATGATGCGGCCGGCGGTGCGTTCGGCGTAGTCGAGCAGGCTCTCGACCTGCCCAGACTCGCGCCGCCGCATCAGCTCGAGCACTTCGTTGGAGAGCTCCTCGGGCAGGTGATCGATGAGCGCCGCGGCGTCGTCGGACGGGATCTCCTGCACCAGCTTGGCGATCTCTTCCGCCGATCGGACAGCCAGCAGCGCCGCACCGCGCTCGGGCCCGAGTTCGCTCAGGCTCTCCATCGCCAGCCGCGGCTGGCGTTCGACCAGGATGCTGAAGGCGGCCGTGCGCTCGCCTTCGTGCAGGTCACTGAAGATCTGGCCGAGGTCGGCCGGGTGCTGCTTCTGAAGGAGATTCTGGAGGTTGGCGGTGGCGCCGATCCGCAGCAGCCGCCGGACCGAATCCAGCACGACGTCGATTCTTCGCTGCGGCGCCATGACAGTCAGGGAAGCTCAGATCCGCTCAACGTTACCACGGGTGGCCTCACCGCTTGCGGCGGCCGCCGCGGCCGTCGATCTCGGGCAGGCCGATATCGGCGAGGGCACGCGGATCGTCGCGCCAGTCCTCCTTGACCTTCACGTGGAGGTCGAGGAACACCTTGGTGTCGAAGAACGCCTCGAGGGCGAGCCGCGCGGCGGTGCCGATGGACTTGATCATCGAGCCGCCCTTGCCGAGCAGGATCGGCTTCTGCGTCGCCCGTTCCACCAGGATCGAGCAATGCAGGCGCATCAGCCCGCCGGGCGTCTCGGGCTCGCCGAACTGATCGACCACCACGGCGGTGCTGAACGGGAGTTCGGCGTGGGTGTGGCGCAGCACCTGCTCACGCACCAGTTCGGCCGCGAAGAAGCGCTCGGGCTGGTCGGTCAGATAGTCCTCGGGAAAGAGCGGCTGCCCTTCCGGCAGGTGCGACAGCAGCACCGCTTCCAGCCGATCGACGTTGTCGCCGGTGGTCGCCGAGATCGGCACGATATCGACGGCGATCTTCCGTTCGGCCATGGCGGCGATGCGCGGCAGCAGATCGGCCTTGGCCATCAGATCGACCTTGTTCAGCGCGATGACCACCGGCACCCGCACCGTCGAGACCAGCTCGCGCACGAAGCGATCGCCGGCGCCTTCCGGGGCGGTCGCGTCGATGACGAGTGTCACCACGTCCACTTCGCGCAGCACCGCCCGCGAGACGTCCATCATCCGGGCGTTGAGGGTCTTGAGCGGCTTGTGGATGCCCGGCGTGTCGAGGTAGGCGATTTGCCCGCCGGGCAGCGTCCGCACGCCGACGATGCGGTTGCGGGTGGTCTGCGGCTTGTCGGAGACGATGGCGAGCTTGGTGCCTACCAGATGGTTCAGCAGCGTGGACTTGCCGGCATTGGGCCGGCCGACGAGCGCGACGAACCCGGCTTTCATGCGCCCGCCGTTTCGGCGTCGGCAACGGCGGGACGCCGCTGCATCCGCACCCGCGTCACGCGGCGCCGCTCGGCATCGAGCACTTCGACCGCTACGTCGCCGACATCGAACCGCTCGCCCTTCAGGGGCACCCGTCCGAGCGACGCCAGCAGGTAGCCGCCGACCGAATCGAAGCCGGCGCGCTCGACCACCACGCCCAGATGCGCCTGCAGCACCGACACGTCGGCCTTGCCGCTCACCACGAACGTGCCGCCGCCTTCGTCCACCACCGACTCGCTCTCCACGTCGTATTCGTCGCGGATTTCGCCGACGATCTCCTCGATCAGGTCTTCCAGCGTGACCAGGCCCGCCGTGCCGCCGTATTCGTCGACGACGATGGCGCTCTGCACCCGCGCCCGCTGGAACTCGTGCAGCAGCGCCGGCACCTTCTTGGTCTCGGGGACGAAGTGCGCCGGGCGCAGCAGATCGCGGAGGCCGAGCCGCGACGGGTCGTCGTCGCGCACCAGGTCTTTCACGAAGGCGAAGCCGAGGATGTTGTCGAGCGTGCCCTCGAAGACCGGCACCCGCGAGTACTGCTGCTCGAGGAAGAGCGATCGCAGTTCGGCCAGGCTCTTGCCCGCCTCGATCGCCACGATGTCCGGACGCGGCGTCATCACCTCGCGCACCAGCGTGTCGCGGAAGTCGACGATCGACCTGAGCAGCGCCCGCGCCTGGTCGGGCTCCGATTCGAGACCGCCGTCGGTCTCGGGCACGGCCACCACCGGCGCCCCGGGGACCGGCGGGTCCAGTTCGCCCGCGCCTTCGGTCGACGGCGGCGTGCGGCTGACGCTGAGCAGCGCCATCGTGACCGGCCGCAGGACCCGCTCGACGGCCCGGAACGCCGGCAGCAACGCGCTCAGCACGCCTTCCGGATCGTGGCGGATCAGCACCAGCGGCACCAGATGTTCGGCCACCAGCGCGAAGATCGCCATCGCCGCGATGAGCGTCGGCAGCCCGTGACCGGCCTGCATGCCGATGACGCGCGCCAGCAGCGCGCCGGCGACGACGTAGATGATGGCGAGCACGATGCGCGCCGGGATGAACAGCCGCATCGGGTCGTCGAGGTAGCGCCCGAGCAGGTCGTCGCGATCGCTGCGCTCGGCCGTCAGGCGCAGCGACAGACGCATCATGGTGCTGAAGGCGGCCGAGACGGTGCCGACGAGCACCGCGCCGCAGGCGAGCAGGAAGATCGCAAGCGGGGTCATGGCCGGGGCCGCCTGGCTGCCGCCGCCGGCGTCTTCGCGCGCTCGATCAGGCCGCCGGCGAGGCCGCCCTTGCGACGCAGACGCGCTTCGACCCGCGCCATCTCGCCGTCGTCGGTCTCGTGGTCGTAGCCGGCCAGGTGCAGCAGGCCGTGCAGGGCCAGCACCCGCACTTCGGTGGCCAGCGTGTGTCCGGCGGCTTTCGCCTGCCGGGCGGCGACGCCGCGGGCGATGGCGATGTCGCCGAGATCGAGGCCGCCGAGCGACGGGAACGAGAGGACGTCGGTGGCGGCGTTGACCTGCCGGAACTGCGTGTTGAGCGCGCGCATGCGCGCGTCGGTCACGAGCGCCACGGTGATGGTGCCGCGCAGCGCCCGCGGTGCCGTACGCGCCAGCCAGGGTCCGAGGCCGCGCACGGCGACCCGGTCCGCGGGAGCAGCGACGATGGCCACCTCCAGCACGGTTACCCCTTGGCGGCCGCGCTGGCCGCCTCGTACGCCTTGACGATCGCCTGCACCAGCTTGTGGCGCACGACGTCGCGGTCGTCGAACTTCACGACGGCGATCCCCTCGATGCCGGCCGTGATGCGCAGCGCGTCGTTCAGGCCCGACGTGCGGCCGGCCGGCAGGTCGATCTGGGTGATGTCGCCGGTGACGACCGCCTTCGAGCCGTAGCCCAGGCGCGTCAGGAACATCTTCATCTGCTCGACCGTTGTGTTCTGGGCCTCGTCGAGGATGACGAAGGCATCGTTCAGCGTGCGCCCGCGCATGAAGGCGATCGGCGCCACCTCGATGGTGCCACGCTCGAGGAGACGCTCGGCCCGCTCCACATCGAGCATGTCGTAGAGGGCGTCGTAGAGAGGTCGCAGATACGGATTGACCTTCTCCTGCAGATCGCCGGGCAGGAAGCCGAGCTTCTCGCCGGCTTCCACGGCCGGCCGCGCCAGCACGATCCGCGTGACCTTCTTGGCCAGCAGCGCCGACACGGCCTGCGCCATCGCGAGATAGGTCTTGCCGGTGCCGGCCGGGCCGACGCCGAAGACGATGTCGTGGGTCTCGATGGCGTCGAGGTAGAGACGTTGGTTGGTCGACTTGGCCGTGATCCGGCGACGGCCCACCTGGCGCAACTGCCCGCCCTTCAGGAAGTGCTCCTGCAGGTCGATGCCGTCGTTGGCCGAGACCAGCTGCGCGGCGGTGCGGATGTCGGTGTCGGTGAGCGAGT